>CAYPJN010000326.1:0-3574 GCA_964411055.1 uncultured Lentisphaerales bacterium
CAGGTCGAGCACTTCGGCGACCGCCTCCTCGACCCGGCTGCCCTCGCTGCGCATGTGCGTGGCGTAGAGTCCCTTGCGGGCCGCCGCCGTGCGCGCCAGCTCCAGGACCTCCTCCGGCTCCGAGAAGCGCCCGGGCACGTAGATCAGGCCCGTCGAGAAGCCCGAGGCGCCCTCGTCCATCGCCTGCTCGAGCCGCCGGGCCATCTCGCGCGTCTCGTCGTCCGTCGCCGCGCGCCCCGCATAGCCCATGACGCCGGCCCGCAACGTGTTGTGGCCCGCAAAAAAGACGATGTTCGTGGCGTGGCCCGACGCGGCCAGATGGTTGCGATAGGCGGCCACCGAGCGCCGTCCTCCAGTCCGGCCGCCTGCAGTATGGCAAACCAGTCCGAGGGATGATCGGCCGCCCCCAACCGCGGCGCCACGGAACAGCCGCACTGGCCGACGACCTCCGTGGTCACGCCCTGGCGGATCTTGCTGGGCGCGTCGGGCTCGATCGCGATATAGGCATCGGAATGCGAGTGCGCATCGATGAACCCCGGCGTGACCAGGCACTCCGCCGCATCCAGTAGCGTCCCGCACGTGGCCCCGGCGGGGATCGCGCCGAGGGCGGCGATGCGTCCGTCGCGGATCCCCACGTCGGCTTGGCGGGCGGGAGCGCCCGTGCCGTCCACCACCGTCCCCCCGCGCAGCAGCAGGTCGAAATCCGGACGTCCGCGCGCGACGTCCGGCGTCTCCGCGGCCGACGTCGCCACGGCCGTCGCCACGGCCGTCGGCGCGCCGCCCGGCGCGAGCATGGCGACGACCTGCCGCTGCACCTCGCCGATCTCGTCCAGCTTCAACTGGGGATCGAGCACGATGAAGGTGTCGCCGGTAGGGCGGTGCTCGTAGATCCGCAGGATCCCGCCCCCCTCGTGCGGCTTGGCGTCGCGCTCAACCAGGATGCGCTTGCGTTCGAGCATGACCGCCAGCACGTAGACGACGTTGAGGTTGGCGGGATCCTCGATCGCCACGAGACGTCGCAGGAGCGTCTCGGCGGTCTCGCGGTGCAGGTGCTCGGGCTTGGCGCGCGTCTCGGCCGGCGCCGTGAAGACTCCCTGCCACAGGCTGAACGGCGCCGGGCCGCCGTCGCGCCGGCTCCAGCATGGCATGCAAAAATCGCCGCGGTCGAAGCCGGCCTCGGACTCGAAGAGCGCCGAAACGCACTCCTGCCCGTCGGAGAACGGGCCGCTGCAGACAGTGCAACTGCGCCCCCGCGGGCGGATATTCCATTCATGAACCATGGCGGGAGTCTAGCACAACCCCGCGCCCGGTCGCGAGAGCATAGTGACAGGATGGACAAAACGGGCGGCGCGTGGCATGCTATCCAAACCGCCATGCCGGCAGCTTATCGCCGGCGCAACTCCAGGAAACAGCCATGGCTGTAGACGTGCGTATCACAGATCTGGTCAAGACGTTCGGAACGCTCCGCGCGGTCGATAACGTCTCGATCGGGATCGCGCCGGGCGAGCTCTTCTTCCTGCTCGGGCCGAGCGGCTGCGGCAAGACGACGCTGCTGCGTTCGGTGGCGGGCTTCCACCAGCCCGAGTCGGGAAGCATCTTCATCGGCGACCGCGACGTGACGCGCCTGCCGCCGCACGCGCGCGACACGGGCATGGTCTTCCAGAGCTACGCGCTATGGCCGCATTTGACGGTGGCGGAGAACGTGGCCTTCGGACTCAAGGTGCGGCGTCGCCCGCGGCCGGAGATCGCGCGCCGGGTGGCGGAGGCGCTGGAGCGCGTGCATATGGCCGACCGCGCCCGCGCCCGCCCGAACCAGCTTTCGGGCGGCCAGCAGCAGCGCGTGGCGCTGGCGCGCGCGCTGGTGATCGAGCCGCAGTGCCTGCTGCTGGACGAGCCGCTGTCCAACCTCGACGCCAAGCTGCGTCTCGAGATGCGCGGCGAGATCCGTCGCCTCTGCAAGCAGGCCGGGCTGACGGCGATCTACGTGACGCACGACCAGAAGGAGGCGCTTTCGGTCGCCGACCGCCTGGCGGTGATGCGCGCGGGGCGCATCGAGCAGGTCGGCTCGCCGCGGGAGGTCTACCGTCATCCGGCCAACACCTTTGTCGCCGGGTTCATCGGCGAGGCCAACTTCCTGGCGGGGCGCGTGATCGCGGCGCGCGCCGGGCGCGTGCAGGTCGAGACGCCCGTGGGCCGCCTGGAGGCCCCGGCCGCGCAGGCGCAACACGCGCCCGGCGCCGAAGTGACCCTCTGCATCCGGCCCGAGGCCGTGCAGCTCGCCCTGCCCGGCTCCCCGGCGGAGAACCTCGTCGAGGGGACGCTGCGCCAGACGGTCTACCTGGGCGAGGTCGCGCAGCACGAGCTGGAGCTCGACGGACGCGACGGGGCGCGCGTTCCCTTCCGCGCCTTCGAGCTCGGCTCCTCCATGGCGGGCACGGTGGCGCCGGGCCAGCGCGTGAGGTGCTCGATTCCCGTCGCGCAGGTGGAGGTGCTGTGAAGCGCATCCTCTGGGTGCTACTGGCGGCGGCGGCCATGGTGGCGTTGCCGTTCCTCTTCCGGCGTCCCGCCGCGCAGGGGAAATGGGCAACGGGCGACCCCGTCCTGGTGGTGGTCTCGCCCCACAACGAGGCGATCCGCGAGGAGTTCGGGCACGCCTTCAGCGCCTGGCATGCGGCGAATCACGGGCGGCCCGTCAAGGTCGACTGGCGCGTGATCGGTGGCACGACGGAGATCATGCGCTATCTGGCGTCGGAGTATGTCGGCTCGATGCGCGCGTGGTGGGCGCGCGGCGGACGTCCGTGGCCGGCGGCCGGGGCCGAGTGGATGCTCGACCGGCGCTTCGACCCGGCGCGTCCGCCCGCGGCGGCGGACACGGAATGGGAGCTGCGGCGCGGGCTCTTCCTGGCGTTCCGCACCAACGATTCGCCCGACGCGGCGACGGCGCGCATCGACCTCTTTTTCGGCGGCGGCGTCTACGACCACGAGAAGGCCCAGCGGCAGGGACTGACCGTGCCGCCCTGGTCGGAGCCGGCGGAGGTTCCCGACGGGCTCTTCACGGATGCCGACGGACACGAGCTGATTCCCGCGGGCAGCAGCGGCGAGGTCTGGCGCGGCGAGGCCTTCTTCGGCACGGTCCTGAGCACCTTCGGCATCTGCTACAATCCCGACCGCCTCAAGGACCTGGGTATAACGGAGCCTCCGCGCGCCTGGGCGGACCTGGCCGACCCGCGCTATTTCGGGCAGGTGGGCGTGACCGATCCGACCAAGAGCGGCAGCGTGGCCAAGGCCTTCGAGATGATCATCCAGCAGGCCTGCCGCGAGACCGTGCACGCGCGGGGTTTCAGCGACGCGCAGGTCGCGGAATGGGAGGCCGCCATCGCCGGCGCGCGCCTGCCGCCCGGCGCGCTGCCCGCGGGCGTGCCCGCCGCCTACCAGGAAGCCGTCGAGCGCGGCTGGATCGACGGCCTCAACCGCGTGCGGTTGATTGGCGCCAATGCGCGCTACTTCACCGACTCCGCGGGCAAGGTGCCGATCGACGTCGGCATGGGCGCCACGGCGGCGGGCATCGCCATCG
>CAYPJN010000327.1:0-1438 GCA_964411055.1 uncultured Lentisphaerales bacterium
CTCTGCCCGACCAACTGCGGCTCGGGCGGCCTGGACAATACCTACCCCGGCTACGGCGGCGGCGTCGCCGTCCTGAAGTTCGCCGGCGCGCTCGTGCTCGATGGCGAGATAGATGCCGACGGCACCGGAGTCAGTTTCTACACCGCTTCCGGAGGCAGCGTCTGGATCTCCGCCGCATCCTTGACCGGCGGCGGCGCGGCCCATGCGCACGGCGGCGACGGCTCCAATGACAACTTGGGAGGTGGCGGACGCCTCGCGGTATATGTCACCGCGGCACGCGACCTCGGCGGTTTTACCGGACCAGGCCGGCCGCGGCAGACTCCTGGTCGCGAACAAACCCAAATATGTAAATCAAAAGCCTGACGAAGACATGACCGATCTGCCGTCCGGATCGCTGTGCGCGGCAAACGAGGGGCGCGACATCTATGTTGATGTGGGCTACTACGGCACGCTCAACCTCACCGCCGATTTCCGGATCAGCGATCTGCGGCTTCTCGACAGCACATCCAGGGTGAAGCTCAACGGCTACACGCTCTCCATACGCGCCCGCCGCCACGCCCTCGGCGTAAACGAGGCCATCCAGGTCATTCCCTGCGGCACCGTGGAAAATCCCGGCAAAATCGTCTGGCTGCCCAGCGCGACGTTAATCTACCTCCGATAGTGTTTGATCCTCGCAGCCAGCTGCGGGGAGATGAACACTAAACGCCGAACGCTCACGCTTAACGCTGAAGTGTGGCCAACGGCAGGCGCTGGAGCGGCTGGTAGACCGAGGCGTTGCGTTCCGGCAGGCTGCGGAAGAAGACTGCATCTTCGACCGTCAGGGGTTCGGGGCGCACGTCCGGCGCGCGCGCTGCTTGTTCACGCAGGCCGCGCAGGCGTTGCGGGGAGGGGCGGCGCCCGGATCGGCAGAGGGTGACATGCGGGCGGAAGTCGGCGTGGTCCGGGTGGAAATCGAACTGGGCCAGGGCACCGCAGATGCTTTCGTACAGCCGTTGCAGCCCTCCCGTGTGATCGTGCGTCTCCAGGAAGAGCACCCGCGGCACGCCCGTGGCGGGAAAGCAGTCCAGACGTCCGAAGGCGAGGGGAAATGGTGTGCAGGCGCGCGCCGCCTCGGTCAGGGCGGCCGTGAGCGGGCCGAGCAACGAAACGGGCGTGGTTCCCAGGTAGAATAGGGTCAGGTGGAAGTTCCGACGCGGCGTCCAGAGCAAGCCGTTGGCGCTGCCGTACAGGGCGAGCTGCCTCTGCATATCGGCGAGCTGCCGCTTCAGCGGCTCGGGAAAATCAACTCCCACGAATGTGCGTACCGACTCCAGAAGCCCTCCGTCATGTTGGCGATGAAGTAGACTTAATGCGGCAACCGGCACCTCGCGTGGATGGTTTCCGGCATTTGGCCTACCCGAAATTTTGCGAAAAAGCCTACTTCGAAGGCAAGTCGAAA
>CAYPJN010000327.1:1448-3283 GCA_964411055.1 uncultured Lentisphaerales bacterium
CTAGATTACCGGAATCGGGTGGCAAAAGCCGAGAGACGGGGCTCAAGCCCCTGTTGGAGCATCGCTATCGATATCGGTTGGATGCTGAACGTGTTCGGGCTATAATCCAACTTACGAAGCGTCTCCTTAAGCGTTAAGCGTTGGGCGTTGAGCGTCTGGGTTCTCAGACCAGGAAGCCAGCGGTTCAGGCCTATAACGCTTCCTGAACCCTGAACCCTGAACCCTCCGCTTGCACAAACCGGAGGTTTTGCAGGCTTCCTCCTCCAAAGGATGCAGTCGAATGATGAAACCCGTCGCCGCGTTTCCCCGGACGGCCAGAGCCGCGATCCGGTATGTGATGACCGACATCGATGACACGCTGACCGTCGGCGGGCGCCTGCCGTCGGCGGCCCTTGGGGCCATGGAGGCGCTTCAGCAGGCCGGTCTCCGCGTGATCCCGATCACCGGCCGTCCCGCCGGCTGGTGCGACCACATCGCCCGCATGTGGCCCGTCGACGGCCTGGTGGGCGAGAACGGCGCCTTCTATTTCCGCTACGACCACGAGGCGAAGCGGATGGTGCGCCGCTACTGGAAGCCGGCGGCGGAACGTGCCGCCGACCTGGTGCGCCTCGATGCCATCCGTCAACGGGTGCTGGCCGCGGTTCCCGGTTGCGCGGTCGCCGCGGACCAGGCCTACCGGGAGGCAGATCTGGCCATTGATTTCCGCGAAGACGTGCCGCCGTTGTCCCTCGAAGCTGCGAACGCCATCCGGGCGGTCTTCAATGAGGCCGGCGCCACGGCCAAGATCAGCTCCATCCACGTCAATGGATGGTTCGGCGACTACGACAAGCTGGCCATGACGCGGGTGCTGTTCCGGGAAGTCTTCGGCGAGGAGCTGGAGGCGGTGCGCCGGCAGGTGGTCTTCTGCGGCGATTCGCCCAACGACGTTCCCATGTTCGCCTTCTTCCCCCATGCGGTGGGCGTGGCGAATGTCCGGGCCTTCGCGGCAGGGCTCGCGTCCCTGCCGGCCTGGGTGACCCCGTCCGAGGGCGGAATCGGCTTTGCCGAGATGGTCCGGGTGCTGCTGGAGAGGTGAGGCGTGCCGGTTCCGGTGAGCGTTCAACGTTGAGCGTTCCCCATCTCCTCGTCTCCCCGACTGTGTTGAACCCTCCGCGCCCTTGACCACCACCGCCGACACCGAAGGCCCCTACACCTACACCGTCGCCGACGGCTGGATCTGGCACAACAAGCACGGGTTTTTCCATGTGCCGTCAGACGCCACGTCCGAGAGCCTCTGGCTCTACACGCAGAACATGGGCCGGATCTGGACCGGCAACACGACCTATCCCTTCCTCTACCGCAACAGCGACGGCGTGTGGCTCTGGTACAACGGCGCCACCAATCCCCGCTGGTTCGTCAACATGGCTACGGGACATTGGGAAAGCTGGCCGTGAGACAGCCTGAGGCTTAAATCGGTTCTGCAGACGACACTGGCCGCCGGGCAGCACAGGAAGGGTACGGGAGCGCTTTCCGCTCCCATCCGATTACAAAGTTCCAAGCAGATGGGATTGTATTCACTGCAGGAAAACGGTTAACATGGGCAACACCATCAACTGGTCGCAGTAACCGAAACACGAGGACAATGACAATGCCAGAATTCGGATCACCATTTTCGAGGGCGGTTGTCAGCGGATGAGAATCAGCGTGGATTCCGCCGGGAGTGTTCCGAGGTAGATAGTGCCGTTCCCGGCGCCGCCGTACTCCGGGGTTTGCCAGGCGACGCCGTGCTCGACAGAAACGTTAGTATTGGTGAACGAGACGAGCGTGTCCGGAAAGCGTGTGATGATCGCGACGCG
>CAYPJN010000327.1:3293-3560 GCA_964411055.1 uncultured Lentisphaerales bacterium
CCGCCGCCGGCCGCGCCGTAGGAATAGGCGGCGGTGTTCCCGGTGGTGTGCCCGCCGCGGGCATAGATTTTGCCGACGCCAGTGAGTTGCTTCGCCACCAGGTAGACTCCGCCGCCGGAAGAGCCCGGATACCAGTCGTAATAGCCGCAGTTGTAGCGGCTGCCGTCCGCTTCAATCGTGCCGTTGAGGACGATGTTTTTGGCGACTTCGAGGTAGACGACACCGCCTCCGCGGCCGTTGAACGCTAAGAAGTATGAGTTGCCGGAA
>CAYPJN010000328.1:0-3554 GCA_964411055.1 uncultured Lentisphaerales bacterium
CTACGCCGCCAGCACCGACGCCGCCATCCGCCAGCAGGTGCAGGAGACCGTCGCCGCCGTCGCCGGTCACTACCTGGACGTCCTGCTGGCGGGCCACCGGGTCAAGGTCTACGAGGAATCCGCCGCCGTGGCCGATCGCCTGCTGCAGACCTCGCGCAACAAGCGCGCCGCCGGCACGGTCTCGGACTACGAGGTGCTGCGTGCCGAGGTCGAGATTTCCACAGCCCGCGCCGATCTGCTCAATGAGCGCAACCGGCTGCGGACGGCCAAGATCTCCCTGCTGCACTCCCTGGGAGTGGATCAGCGCAGCGATGTCGAGCTGGCCGACGCCCTGGCCTACCGCGCCGAAACGTACGAGGACGCCGACATGCTGCGGCTGGCGCTGTCGTCGCGCTCCGACCTGCTGATGCGCGAGGCCGAGGCGCGCATGGCCGCGGCGCAGGCCGATGCCGCGCGCGGCGTCAACGGTCCCGAGGCCGACCTTTTCGTCAGCGGCCTGGCAGCCGATCCCGATCCCAACAACGAGGCCGGCGAAGGTTGGCGCGACCGGTGGGTCGTGGGCGTCTCGGCGACGTTCACGATTTTCGACGGCTTCACGCGCCGCGGCCAGGTGGCCCAGGCCGTGGCGCGCCAGCGCCAGGCCGAGGCGAACCTGAAGGATGCCGAGGAGACCGTGCGCGTCGAGGTGGCCAAAGCACTGCTCGACCTGCGCTACGCCGACGAACTCTACCAGTCGCAGCAGAAGAACCTCGAACTGGCGCGCGAGGCGCTGCGCATCCTGGAGTCGGGCTTCCGCCTGGGCCGCAACACGCAGATCGAGGTGCTCGACGCGCAGAGCGCGCTGACCGAGGCCGTGGGCCGCTACTACAATGCGGTGCACGCCCACAGCCTGGCGCGGTTGCGCCTGCGCCAGGCTGTCGGAATACTCGGGCCGGCACCCGATGTCGTCGTCGAGCCCGGCTACCGGATGGAGGCCGACCCGCTGGCCCCCTGAAGTCCCGCCCCCTGAGCCCGAACCCGGTCAAGGAAACCCGATGAAACAGCGAACGCACGAATATCGCCCCTTCACCCCGCGTTTTGCGCCGGGTCGGTGGTTAATGGTTGATGGTTGGTTGTCGTCCACCCCAGGTGCCCGCTCATGCGGCGCGTCCCCATCAACCATCAACCATCAACCATCAACCCTCTTCCTGTTCCTGATCCTGTTAGCGGCCGCGCCGGCCTTCGGGGCGGGCGCGCCGGCCTTCGGGGCGGGCGCGCCCGCGGTGAATGGCGCGCCGGGCGAGCGCGTCTACGTGGTCCGCACCGCCCATCCGGAGCGGCGCACGATCGCGCAGTCGCTCAAGAAGACCGGCGGGCTCTTCTCGCCGGCCGTCGTCGAGGTCAGCGCCAAGGTGACGGCGCGCCTGCAGACGCTGGAGCTCGAGGACGGCACGCGCGTCGAGGAGGGGACCCGCGTCAAGCGCGGGCAGCTCATCGCCACGCTCGAGTCGCGCGACTACGTCGCCCAGATGCACGCGGCCGAGGCCGCGCTGAAGTCGGCCGAGGCCACGCTGGCCGACAAGCGCCGCGAGCGCGGGCGCGCCGAGATGCTCTTCAAGGAGGGCAGCGCGACGGAGCAGGAGCGCGACCGCGCGCTGGCCGACTTCGAGCGCGCCGCCGCGGCCGTCGAGCAGGCGCAGGCGCAGGTCGAGACCGCGCGGATCAACCTTGACGAGACGCGCCTGACCGCGCCCATGGACGGCGTCGTCTCGGCGCGCCTGGCCGAGCCCGGCGCCCTGCTCGCCGCCGGCGCACGCGTCGCGACGATCACGCAGGTCGATAAGCTGCGCTTCCAGGTAAGCGTGCCGACCACGCTCTACGCACAGCTCGTCCTGAACCAGACGGGCATCGACATCGAGGTCGACGCCTATCCCGGCGAGCCGGTCCGCGCCACGCTCTCGCGCATCTATCCCGTGGCCGAGAGCGAGACGCGCACCGTGCGCATCGAGACGGTGATCGACAACGACGCCGGGCGCTACCTGCCCGGCATGTTCGCGACGGGCACGCTGGCGCTGAACGAGCGCAAGGATGTGCTCGTCGTGCCCTTCGACGCCGTGATCCGCAACATCGACCGCCACCTGGTCTACTGTGTCCGCGACGGAGTGGCGCGCGCCGTCGAGGTCAAGCCCGGCATCCGCGCCGACGACGTGATCGAGATCGCTGAGGGGCTCTCGGAGGCCGACGAGATCGTGACCGTGGGCCAGCACCGCCTGGCCGACGGCGTCCGCGTGCGCGCGGAGCGCCAGGAGTAGCGGCGCGGCCCCGGAGGAATCGTACCACATGCGGATTTCAGAAAGCGGCGTCAAGAACCCGGTCACGACCCTCATGGTCTTCGCGGCCATCCTCGTGCTGGGGTTCGTCTCATACACGTTCCTGGCGATCGACATGATGCCCGAGATCGAGAATCCCACGGTCTCGGTCTTCACGCTCTGGGACGGGGCCAGCACGGAGGATGTCGAGACCAAGGTCACGCGCGTCATCGAGAGCGCGCTCGGCAGCGTCACCGACCTCGACGAGATCACCAGCGGCACCTCGGAGGGACGCTCGCGCGTGACTTGCCGCTTCAAGTGGGGCACCGACCTCGGCGAAGCCTCGAACGACATCCGCGACCTGCTGGAGCGCGCCAAGCGGCGCCTGCCCGACGACGCCGACGATCCGATCCTGCTGAAGTTCAACACGGCCAACATGCCGATCCTCTTCTTCGGCATCACCGCCGGCGAGAACCGCGAGAAGATGGTCGACACGGTAAACGACGAGCTGGTCGACGTGCTCAAGCGCGTGCCGGGGGTCGGCTCGGTCGAGGCCTTCGGCGGCCTCGAGCGCCAGGTCAACGTGCATCTCGACCCCGACCGGCTCTCGGCCTACGGCCTGTCGCTGGCCGAGGTGGCGGCGGCCATCGACCTCGACAACCGGACCGAGCCGGCCGGCAACCTCAAGGTGGGCGCCACGGACTACACCATCCGCGTGCCGGGCGAGTTCGCCGAGCCCGGGGATGTCGGCGACGTGGTGGTCAAGCGCTCGGGCGACGCGCTGGTGCGCCTCTCGGACGTGGCGGCCATCGAGGACGGCTTCGTCGAGAAGGACAGCGTCGTCGAGACCAACGGCAAGTGGGCCATGATGATGCTCGTGCAGAAGCGCTCGGGCGAGAACACGGTGGCCGTCTGCAAGCGCGTGCTGCGGCGGCTGGAGGAGCTGAAGCGCAACCTGCCGGCGGACTACGAGATACTGACGATCGGCGACACCAGCGAGATGATTGTCAAGTCCATCCGCTCCGTGGGCAGGACCGTGATCTACGGCGGCGTCTTCGTGATCCTGACGACGCTCTTCTTCCTGCGCAGCCTGCGCCCCTCGCTGATCATCGCGGTCACGATTCCGGCCTCGCTGATCATCGCCTTCATCTTCATGTACGCCTTCGGCTGGACGATCAACATCATGAGCCTCTCGGCGCTGGCGGTGGCCATCGGCATGGTGGTCGACAACGCCGTCGTCGTGCTGGAGAACATCGTCTCGCACAT
>CAYPJN010000329.1:0-2082 GCA_964411055.1 uncultured Lentisphaerales bacterium
GAACTGGGCGCGCTGCCGCGCGGCGTACTCGAGGTCGCGCCGGAGCTGCTTGAGCACGGGGTAGTCGGCGGCGGGGTAGCTGGGCCGGTCGAGCATGAAGCGCAGGCCGGCGCGCAGGAGCCCGTTGGAGACGGCGACCTCGCGTGTGTAACGGATGCCGATCTCCTCCCGCGCGATGCGCCCGGGCAGCAGCAACGGGGCGCCGGCGCCGGCGCCGAGGTCGATTTCGAGGGTCTCGTCGAGCCCGCATGCCAGGTCGGTCTCGAGGGCGAAGCGGCGGGTGCGGAGACCGGTCTGGCCGAGGAGCCGGTTGGCATATCCCAGCGATCCCGAGAGCCAGGGGAGTTCGGCGAGCGCGCGGTCGCGCCCCTGCACGAGGAAGTCCCGGACCTGCGTCTCGAGGCTGACCGTCAATGGCGCGTCGGTGTCCTGCAGGTCCTCGGGGCGCATCTCGAAGGCCGTCAGTTCGGCGCCGGCCAGGCGCGCCTTGACGAGGCCCTCGAAGAAGCGGCGGCGTTGCTCGCGCGGCTGGCGCGCGAAGTGGCCGCGGTAGACCGTGTCGTTGACGCCCTCGAAGGCGATGCGCGTCTCCAGCGTGAGGCGCCCGGTCTCGTCGAGCGCGCCCCGGCTGCGGACGCGGACGAGGTTTTCGTCGGCGGGCGAGACCGCCGAGACGCGCAACGGTTCGCCGTTGGGATGGGCGACGAGGTAGCTGCGGTTGCCGAGGTAGGCGGGCAGCAGGTCGCGCGTGCTCTCGTTGGTCGGATCCATCAGCGTGTAATCAACGGCGCCGGGGAGCCGGACCGCGACGATGGCGTGGTTGAATAAGGTCATCGGCACGTCGGGGTCGAGGCGCGCGCCGACATGGATCAGCACGGGATAGGCCTCCAGCCCGGCGAGGCGCAGCAGGGCGACGAGCAGGGCGGCCTTGTCGCGGCAGACACCGTAGCGGTTGTGGAAGGTCATCGCGACGTCGTGCGGCTCGTAGCCCGGGGCTTCCGTCTCGGTCGTGATGCCCATGTAGCGGATGTTCTGCGAGACCCAGGTGAATATCCGCCGCATCCGTTCCTCCGGCGCTGCGGCGCGGGCGACCAGGCCCGTGACGAGGGTGCCCATATCGGGCGTCACGGCGGCCAGGCGCGGCTGGCAGAGGTTCCAGTACCATCGCGAGAGGGCGGGCCAGTCTTCGGCCGTGCTGACGATCAGGCGCTGCACAACGGTATGCAGCGGCGGCATGTTTGGCTCGGGGAAGACCTGCGGCACGTCGCGGACCTCCCACTGGTGGAGCGTCCGTCCGTCGGGGAGGCGCGCCGCCGTCTGCGCGACGCGGTTGCTGCCGGCGTCGCGCAGTTGCTGGTGGCGCAGCGGGCGTCCGGGCGGGGCCGAGACGGCGTAGCTCAGCCGCCGGATGGGGGCCGTGTATTCGAGCAGCGAGTAGTCGGACCAGACATCGGGCACGCGTGCCTTGTGGTTCTCGCGCCGGGTCTCGGTGTAGACGAGGTCGCCGACCTCGAGGCCGGCCAGCGAGAGCTGCAGGATCTTGTTGGCGGGATCGTAGATGTTGGCGCTCATCTGGCCCGTCTCGGTCATCACGCGGCTGGCGCGCGCGACATCGACCGTCGCGCAGCGGCCGTCGGGCTTGAAGATGAAGGCGCGCGCGACGGTGACGGTGCCGTAGGCCACATTGAAGAAGTGCCGCTGGACCTGCGCCTCGCGCCGGCCGGCCTCCGTCAGCACCTTGACCGCGTCCTCGTTCCAGGCGGTCGAGGTGCCGTCGGGTGCGTAGGTCTCGAGGGAGGAGGAATCGACCAGCACGCTGTCGGCGTCGGGATAGCGGTTGGTCGTCAGCGCGGCGGCGTCGGCGATCACCGCGGGGAGGTCGAGGCGGCGCGCGGCCGGCGGGCCGGCCAGGGCCGCGCCGGCGGCGAGCAGCAGACCGGGCAGGGTCAACCAGCGCAGGTGGGGCATGGCGGGAGGCCTTTCGGGGTCAGCGGGTTGCCGGGTCGCATCCTTGATCGCCGGGTGTTTTGCGCTTGACGTTCTGCAGTTCCCAGAGCTTGGCGTACTTGGCGAAGGTGCCGA
>CAYPJN010000329.1:2182-3538 GCA_964411055.1 uncultured Lentisphaerales bacterium
AGGTCGAACATGGAGACCGTGCGGCCCTCCGCGTCGTTGGTCCGGGCGCTGATGGTTGAGAAGCGGTTGATCGTGGCGAACTGGTCCTCGATGTCCGTGTAGGTGTAGTGGAAAAGCTCGCCGCGCAGGCGCCGCACCTCGCCCGTGACGTATACGCGGTCGTGCGGCTCCTTGCCGCCGCATTCGCCGAAGGCCTTCTTGAAGAGCCGCAGCTTGGTGTCGGGATACCAGTCGCCATGGCGGATCCAGCGTCCCAGGTAGGGCACCAGGCGCGGGCATTCAAACCCGTGGACCGACGGGGGCAGGGGACGGGAGAAGAGCTCCTCGATCTCCTGCCGCAGGGCCGGCGAGATCTCCTCGTCGGCGTCGACGAAGAGGATCCACGGTCCCTCGGCCAGATCGGCGATGAACTTCTTCTGTCCGATGTAGCCCAGCCACTCGTGCTGGATGACGTTCGGCGTGTAGCGCCGGGCGATCTCCGGCGTGCGGTCGCGGCTGAAGGAGTCCACCACGAGCACCTCGTCGGCCCATGTGACGCTCTTCAGGCAGCGCTCGATGTTCTCCTCCTCGTTGCCGCAGATGATGCAGACGGTGATCTTCTCGTCGGGGCCGCGTGGGGGTGCTGACATGTCGCCTCTCCGCCGGGCCGGCGCGCGCGGACGCGGCCGGCCGTGCCTAGTACAAACGGTTGCCGGGACCGCGCGGACGCTGGGTCTTAACGCGGGGCTCCTCGAGCCCCAGCGCGTACCACTCGTCGCCCAGCCCGGCGTTGGAGAACTGCCGGGGACGGTTGTTCGCCAGGTGCTCGAGATTGCGCTTGATGGTATCGTTCTCCATCTTGGAAGCGGCGCGGACGAGGGTCTTGTGGGCCAGGTCGAGGTCGTTGCGCTGCACGGCGATCCAGGCGTAGAGCGAGTAAAGCAGGGCGCCCTGTCCGTAGCGCAGCCGCGCCACCTGCTTTTCGAAGAACTTGTCGAGCCCCTCGTCCTTGCGCACATGCATGCGCGCCAGCCGCATGGCGGACGTCAGGGGGTCGAGGAAGAGGCACGAAGGCAGCAGGCGGTCGACCTCTGCATAGTCCTTCATCTGGTAGTGCAGTTGCATCCGCAGGGTGTTGACCTGGCGCCGCAGCAGCGGGCTCCAGCGGTAGTAAGGGCCGAAGGCCTCCGTCTGGCCGAGCGCCTGCTGCAGGAAGCCGCGCTGCTCGCGCTCGAGCTCGATCTGCGCCTGCTTGAGGCTGCCCGGCGGTCGGATCTGCCACTGGTTGACCCGCGCCTGGAGCCGCTTCTGGCCGGAGGCCAGCGTGCCCTGCACGCCGTCCATGAGGCGCTTGACGCGCCCGCGCAGCAGCAGGCC
>CAYPJN010000330.1:0-3522 GCA_964411055.1 uncultured Lentisphaerales bacterium
CTTCATGCGGTAGCTCGGGCCCTCGATGACGACCGTCTCGGCGTGATGCAGCAGGCGGTCGAGGACGGCGGCGGTCAGGGTGCTGTCGTTGTTGAAGATGGCGGGCCAGTGCTTGAAGGCCTTGTTGGTGGTCAGCACGATGGGGCCGCGTTCGTAGCGGGCGCTGATGACCTGGAAGAGCAGGTCGGCGCCGAGTTTGTCGATGGGCAGGTAGCCGAGCTCGTCGAGGACCAGCACCCGCGGGGCCAGGTATTTTTTGAGTTCCTGTTTGAGCCGCTGGGCGGCCTGGGCTGCGGCGAGCGTGTTGATCATGTCCACGGCGGTGGTGAAGAGCACCGTGTGGCCCTCCATGCAGGCGGCATAACCGAGCGCGCTGGCCAGATGGGTTTTGCCGAGGCCCACGCCGCCCAGGAAGATGACGTTGGCGTTCTGCTCGACGAACGCGAGCCGGAACAGGTCCTGGACGTGCGCCCGGTTGACGGTCTTGGGCCAGCTCCAGTTGAAGCTGTCGAGGGTTTTGGCGACGGGGAAGCGGGCGTCCCGGATGCGCCGCCGGATGCGGTTGTCGCGGCGGCGCAGGCATTCGCCTTCCATCAGGCGCACCAGGTAGTCCGTATGCGTCCAGTGCTCCGCGGCGGCCTGTTTGGCGAGCGCGGCATGGTTTTCGCGGGGCCAGACCAGCGCCAGTTCGGTGAGGTGTTCGTTCAGTTCGTCGGTCGTTTTCATAGTTGTTTCTCCGTATGGCGTTTCAGTGATAGGGCGTCATGTCCGCCTGGGGCAGTTCGAGGTCGAGCAGATCCTGCCGCCGGGTGAGGTGCAGCGCGCCGGCCTCGGGCAGGAGGCGCGCGCGCTGCTCCAGCAGGTTGGCGATGTACTCGCAGCTGTAGGCGTGGAACTCGGCGGCGTCGGCCAGCGCCCGCGCCACGTTGTCGGCGCCGTGGATCTCGGCCAGGGCCACGATCTTCTGGACATGGTGGCGGGGGTTGAGCCGGCGCTGCTTCAGCTGCTGGTAGTACTCGTCCGCCAGCGGGGAGAGCAGCAGGAACCGCTGCAGGAGCTTCTGGTCCCGCGCCCGGTGCCGCTGCTCCAGCAGGGCCCGGACATGGTCGGGGTTCTCGACGTCCACGCCGCGGTCGTAGGACCGGACATGCTCGGCCACCAGCCGGTCCTGGTGGAAGACCCGGATCGTGTCGGGATAGGCGCGCAGGATCAGTTTGGCGCCGGCGTATTCGGCCGGCACCGAGTAGCGGTTGCCGTCGACATGCACGCGGAAGCGCCGGGTGGCGGAGACCGCCCTGACCGCGCCCGCGTCGTACCGCACCGGCGGCAGCGCCAGCAGCGCGGGTTTTTCGAGCGTGAAGCGCTCGTTCGGCGTCTGGCGCGTCTCCCCGTGCATCCGGACGTTGGCGACCTCCTCCAGCCAGTGCCGGACGGCAGGGTTGACCGGCGCGAACTGCTCCAGCGTCAGGCCCGCGAGGAAGTTCTTCTTCACATACCCCACCGCGTTCTCGACGCGCCCCTTCTCGTGCGGCGCATGCGCGTTGCAGGCTTTGATGGTGAAGCCGTGGAACCGGGCGAAGTCCAGGTAGCGGGGGTTGTACACCGCCGGCTGCCCGCGGGGGTGCGAGAGCACCGCGCTTTTCAGGTTGTCCACCATCACGCCGGCCGGACAGCCGCCGAAGTACTCGAAGGCGTTCGTGTGGCAGCTCAGGAACTGCTCCACCGTCTCGCCCAGCGTGAACTCCACGTAGAGCTTGCGGCTGTAGCAGAGCACCATCACGAAGAAGCTCAGCCGCCGCCGCGCCGATCCCGCCGCCACCGTCCCCGCGCTCCCCCAGTCGACCTGGGCGCACTCGCCCGGTTCGAAGTGCAGCGTCAGGAAGGCCGGCGCGCGGCGGGGGCGCACCCGCCGGACGTAATCGCCGAGGATCGAAGACCCGCCGGTGTAGCCCTGCTCGCGGAGCCGGTACAACAGCTGGGGCACCGAGAACGGGTGCTGCTCCAGCCAGCGGGCCACGTCCCCTTTGAAGGGATCCAGCCGGCTGGGCCGCTTCGGCGCCGGGCGCCGCCCGAACGTCTCGCGCCGCGCCCACAGCTGCACCGTCTTGACGTTGACCCCGATCTCGCGCGCGACCTGGGCCATCGTCCAGTGTTCCTCGCGCAACCAATGCCGCATCTTCTGGAAGGCCGCCTCGTCCATCATGCCGCACCTCCCCGGGGCTGCAGCGTCGGCAGGGACAGCACCTGGTAGAGCGGACGACGGTAGGCGACCAGGTCGGCGTCGATCAGTTGCCGGCGGGCCGCCGCCAGCTCCGCGCCGCCCAGCCCCAACAGCGCCGCCGCCCTCTCGTCCGAGTAGTACGACAGCCCGTCCGCGTCACCCACCGTCACCAGCAGCAGGTAGAGCGCGAGCCCCTGGCAGTCGCACCGCCGGACATGCTCATGGCGCACCAGCCGCTGATCCACCCAACTGAACTGATCGGGCACCTTCCGCACCCGGTCGCGGCACAACAGATGTTTCTCGACCATGGTCTCCTCCTCGTTGGCCCTGCATCCCCGGCACCTTGCCGAGAATGAGCGCCCCACGAGTGTGGAACTCCCGCAGCGACTGGTCGATCTCATCTTGTAACGCACTTCCGGTCAAGGAGGATATAACACCCACCAGCAGAACATGTTGCGCAGAGATCATATCTTGTAGCGCATCCTGCGTTAAGGACGCATTATCTTGTTGCACCTCAACAGGTTGCGCGGATATCACATCTTGTAGCGCACTTCGCGGTTTCGCAGACCGCCTCCAGTAGCCGGGGTGGGCCTTGCGCCAGGCCCGCACGCGCTCGACGTTTTCAGGGCCGCTGAAATGACCGCGGTTCCCCGGTTTGGCGAGCCAGCGCCGCTGGCTCGCCGCGTGACTCGCCTGCCGGCATGCCGGCTCGCCGCAGTAGCGCTGCTGTTCGCGCCGGCGCGGATCGACTAGGTATAACTTCCCGCAATGCTTGCACTTGCGACGACGGTGGAATTTCATCCCCGTCATTCTGACAGACCGCAAGGGCCGTGCAAGCCTCCCGGTCGACGCACAGCCGCACGCCCCGCTACTACAACGGGGGAAGAACACGGAAGAAGATGGTTTGTTAAAAAAAAGGGAAGAAAACGCCGAAGAAGAACAACCAGGTTCAAACCGACGGTTCTAGCCCAGTTTCATTCCGCCGGCCACACTCTTCCCCCTCTCCCGGCTGGGAAAGGGTTGGTATGAGGGTAGCCGTACCCGGCTATGGCAGGGTCCTGGCGGCGCGGAAGCCGAAGCTGCCGTACCGGCTGTCAGGCCAGTCGCTGCCGCGAAACGCGGAACGGCAGTACCACGCGAAGTAGTACAAACTCCCGCCCCGAGCCACCCGGTACAACCCCGACGTCGCACCGTCCGGGTCCTGCAAGCTACCCGGATACGTTCCGTACCAGTCAAGACACCACTCCCACACGTTGCCGTGCATGTCGTAGAGGCCCCATGCGTTCGGCAGGTAGCTGCCC
>CAYPJN010000331.1:0-737 GCA_964411055.1 uncultured Lentisphaerales bacterium
GGCAGGGTGACATGGCCGTCGGCGGTGGCGGCCACCGGTCCGCTGGCCAGGGTCCGTCCCGCGCGGGCGATGCTGAACCAGACCTGCTGTCCCGCGGCGACGCCCGGAATCTCCTGCAGCAGGAGATTCTCGCGTCCGGCGAAGAAATTGGGCGCCGGCGCGGCGCCCAGCGCGGCCGCGGCGAGGCAGCCCGCCAGCAGGGCGCGGCTGCGCTTCCGTGCGGTGCCGGTGTTCAGGAGTTGCATGGGGACGCCTCTGTCAGCGGCGCGACCGTTTGCAGCAGGAGGTATTCGACGCCGCCCCGGCGCAGCCGCGTCACCGTGCGCGTGGCGCCGAACTGGAGCACCTCGCTTGCTTCGGTTGCCAGCGGGACGGGGGTACGCAGGTCCAGACGGCTCTCGACCAGCGCCGCGCAACCATCGAGGCGATGGAGCCAGAGCGACAGATGGTTGCCGGGTGCGCCGTCGGGGGCGAGCTGCAGCAAGCCGTTGGCCCGTGCGACCACGTCGGCGATCCACAGGGGCTGCCAGGCGTCGGTTCCCACGGGACGCGAGACGAGCACCACACGGACGATCAGCGGCTCGCCCGCCGCCGTCTCGTCGGCCACGCCCAGTTCCGTCTGGTCGCCGCTCTCGGCGATCCATTGCAGGTTGGACCCGAAGAGCCGCTCGGTTTCGCGGAAGACGCGGGAGACCGTCCGGCGGCGGTCCGCGAAGCGCGCGTGCTCCTGGCGCAGC
>CAYPJN010000331.1:747-3515 GCA_964411055.1 uncultured Lentisphaerales bacterium
AAACCAGAGGACACGGTGGTGCACATGGAACGGTGTCCGGCGCCGGTGGGGCGGTGTTTGGCGGGCATCGCCGCCGGTGCACGCTCCGGCGGCCTGCAGGATACGGGCCGTCAGCCGCTGCCCGGCAGCAGCATCGGGCTGCCGGCGCCGCGACCAGTCGCGTACAAGTTTGTCAATCGGCTCGTTCATGTTAATTCCATGGAACCCTGCCTGCCGAGTTCCACCCGGAGCCGCTGGCGCGCCCGGTACAGGCGCCAGCGCAGTGTGGCGAAATTGCAGCGGCAGGCGGTCGCCGCTTCCCGCTCGCTCAGCCCCTGGATCGCGACCAAGGCGAGGGCGGCGCGCTGCTCCGGCGGCAGCAACTTCATGGCGGCGGTGATCAGGCGGTCCAATTCCGAGGCCTCGGCCATGCGGGGCGGCGTGCAGTCCTCGCATTCCGGCGCTTCATCCGGCGGATCGACTGCCGACAGCCGGACGCGGAGCCGGTTCCGCTGGCGGAGGAAGCTCAGCGCGGTGTTGACCGCCACACGGTAGCGCCAGGTGGTGAAGGCGGCCTGTCCCCGAAAGGTATCCAGTCCCGAAATGATGCGCAGCATCGCCTCCTGGGTGACATCGTCGGCATCGGCTTCGTTAAGCACGAGCGCGTGGATGACGGATCGGACAGGTTTCATGTGCCGGTTCACGAAAACCTCGAGTATGGCGGAATCACCCGAAGAACGGTAGGCTGCAATCAGTTGCAGGTCTGTTGGCTCCGAATCGTTCAAACTCCGAACCTTTCCGTCATGATAGACGCCGCAGGATGCCGGAATGTTTGCGAACTTTTTTTAGCGCCGGCGCCCGGCCGCGTCGAGAGGATTGAAATGGCGCACGGTGGTCCGGTGCTTGCGCCAGAACTTGTCGAAAGCCTCGCCGAACTCCTGCATGTCGATGCCGGCAAAAGCGGCGCTGGTGGCGGCTACGCCGTCGCCCGTCGCCGCGATGGTCTCCAGGTAGCGTTCAATGATCGGCTCGTAGATCCGCATGCGGCGCCCCGGTACCCCCTTGCGGAGGAAATAGACCAGACCCCACGCCGTGGTGTAGTTCAGCATCCGCTCGCGGTTGTCGCCATCGTAAAAGGCGGCACTGTCGGCACGGAGTATCTGCGGCAGCCTGCGTGTGACCACGTCGAGGTCGTTGAGAAGATCGCTTAGGCGGCCACCCTCGGGAAAGCTGATCTTTCCCCGATTGTCGATTTCGGCAGCCTCGAAGAGGCAGGCGTGCCCCTCGTTGAACCACATGGCGTGTTCTGCGCCGCGGCCGGCGTGGGAAAGATACTGGTGAAATCCCTCGTGGCGGATGATCCGCATGGTTTCCCTGCGGTCGCACAATGCCGATGTCTTCATTGTCAGCGATGGGAGGGACGAGACGGGTGCAGGCCGCGTGCATGGCGGGCATGGTGGTCTGGAGCTCTTTGACAAGCGCCCGTCCCGCCGAGCTGCGGATGTCCGAGAGGATGATGTGGTCGGGAGTGTCGGCGTACCACCAGCCCCGCATGTTGGCAATGCTCTTGCGGGCGGCGTCGCGCCCGGGATGGTCTGGGAGCTTGTCGGCCGCCTTGCGGTCGGCGCGCGACAGCGGCGTCAGCTCGGAGGCTTGATTGCGGCCCGCGCCGGATGGGCGGCCCGCCGACGGGATGGCGGCGACATCGCCGAGAAATTGCGTCTCGAAATTCATGCGCACCTTGTCGGGAGGAGCGCCGTCGCCGATCACGAGCACGGCGCAGCACCAGCCGGAGGGTTCCTGCCGCCGGTTCAGGTTGCGGTTGCGGACGCGGAAGGTGTAGATGAGCGTGTTGCGCTCGCTGGTGGGGAAGAAAAGGGCTTGCGTGAGATTCATTCCCGTCCGGAGCGGCACGTGCTGCCCGGGCGCGGTGCCGGCAAAGTCGGCCACCCATGACGCCAGTGCCGCCGCATCCTCGGGATCCAGCCGCGCGGCGGGATCGGCGAGCGCCCGGTCAAAGTCCTCGCGCGCCACATGGCCGGTTTGCGTGGCGATCACCGGCAGCCGGTGGGTGGCGCGCCCGAGGATCATGCGGTTGCCCCAGGCATCGCGCCACTGGCCGGCATGCTGGGTGGAGTACCAGAACTCGCGGGTATCGAAGAGCTCGCGGGTGAAGCTCTCATCGCCGCGGGTGAAGGTGTAGGTGTACGTCCGGTGCGGCGGCAACGGTTCCGGCGAGGACTCGGCGGGGGTGCGAAAGCGCAGGCCGAGGGCGGAAAAGTCGGTGGCGGAACGGAAGGCCAGCGGCGCCGCCCGGGCTGCCGCGGCGATCATGATTATGCATGCGGTTACGGCTGTTGGTGTTGGTCGCCACAAAGCGGACACCCTGCGGTGCGACGCGCTCAGTGGTTTTTCGGATGATCTCGTACTAACCCGTGACATGGGGGCGGCGGTTGCCGGTGAAGAACACCACCAGTATATTGAAATTCAAGTAATCCGCCAGCGACCTTTTTTTGCCGTCCGTGGCGCATGGGGAAGCGGGGACATAAAAAGATGATCCGGCAACACGCTATTTCCCACGTACCCGGGCCTGAAGATCCTCACAAGCTTCTGTCTTCGCTCCTTCGGAGCTTCGGCAAGACACGTCCGGATAAAGGGTCCGGTGTTTTTTTTGCCGCTGCTGAATAATCTGGAACTCAGGAAATGTCCATTTTTGGGATGCGTTTGCCCCGCGGGTTCAGATGCTCCGGTTGCTTCGGCAGACGGGAAAGTATATCATACCGGCGCTT
>CAYPJN010000332.1:0-3513 GCA_964411055.1 uncultured Lentisphaerales bacterium
GTTGAACCGCAGCTCATCATCCTGCTGGGCGATCTCGTGGACAACGGCCAGGCTCCCGGGGCGGAACTCGACCTGGCGCGGCTGGCAGGCGATTTGCAGAAAACCGGCATCCGCGTGCTGGCCGTTCCCGGCAACCACGACAATGCTCCGGAAAGATACGCCGGGCTCTTCGATTCGGCGCCCGGTCTTCATCTCGTCAACGGTTACGGTTTTCTCCTGTTCTCCGACCGGCGCGGCGAAAACGAGCACTATTCCCGGACGCCCGAGTCCCTGGCATGGCCGTCGCAGGCCGCCGCCCAACATCCGGACACGCCCTTGATCGCCGTGCAGCATAATCCTCTCCACCCGGCGATTCAATCCGGTTATCCCTACCTGCTGGACAACAGCGACGCGGTGTCGGCCGGCTACCGTGATGCCCGCGTGCTGCTCTCGCTCAGCGGCCACTACCATCCTGGACAGTCGCTTCACGAGCACGAAGGGGTCGCCTACGCCACGACCCCCGCGCTGGCCGAGGCGCCCTTTTCGTTCCAGCACCTGCGGCTGGATGGGCGCCGGTTCGAGCTGACGACGCACACCCTGCGGATCGGGGTGCCGGGACTCTGCGATGTCCACTGCCACACGGAATTCGCCTACTGCGCGACCACCGTGTCGGCCGGCGTCAACCGGGTGCTGGCGGAGCAACTGGGCCTGGGCACCCTCTGCCTTACGGAACACGCCTTTCACCTCTATTTTCCGTGCGAGATCGCCTGGACGTACGACTGGCAGCGCGACCGCGGGCTGGCCGAGGCCGTTTGGAACGGCTCGCCGCGGCGCGGGCGGATGGCGGCCTACAGGCGCTTTGCCGCCGCCCAGCGCGGTCCCGGCGTGCGCATCGGCCTGGAGGTCGACCTGATGGCGGGAGGCGAACTGCTGCTGCACCCGGACGATGCCACGGGCTGGGACCTGCTCGTCGGCGCGATCCACGAGATCGACACCGTGCGCAAGGGCACGCCGCAGGAGGAGATGGAGCAGCTCTTCATGCGCGACCTGGAGCGGCTGCTGACCTATCCGATCCAGGTGCTGGCGCACCCCTTCCGGATCTTCACGCGGCACCAGATGGCCAAGCCGGAGCACCTGTACCGCGAGGTGGCGCAGCGGCTGGCCCGGGCCGGCGTGGCCGCGGAGATCAACTTCCACACCAACCAGCCCGAGCCGGCCTTCCTGCGGGCCTGCCTGGATGCCGGCACGCGTCTCGCCCTGGGGAGCGACGCCCACCAGTTCGAAGAGGTGGCCGACTTCGACCCGCATCTCCGCCTCCTGCGCGAGGTGGGGATGGAGTTGAACGACGTGGCGCGCCACCTGTACGCGCCTATTTGATGATCGCCCGGTAGAAGAGGCGGTCGTCCGTGACACCCGGGAAGGTGTAGGTGTAGGAATCACCGCCTTCGCCGTCGTTGAACTGCGCGCCCGTGATGGCGGTTGCGGCGACATCCTCGAACGCGCCGCTCAGCAGGCTCGCGCGCGACTGCAGCCAGAGCGTGCCGTTGATGTCGCCGAGCTTCGAGAAGTTGTCGCGGTCCAACTGCACCGTGACGTGCAACTCGCCGCCCGCGAAGCTGATGTCCGTCACGCGCAGGTCGGCGACGGTTTCGACCGTCGGGTCGGTATTGAGCAGGTATTCCGTGCCGACGTCGAAGGGGTCGCCGTCGCCGGCCGCCACGGCGTGCTCGGGCCACTGCTGCAGCCACTCCACCGGCACGCCTGGGCCGTAGGTGTCGACCGCCGCGAAGGTGACGTGGTTGCTGATGTCCGCGTCGATCGAGACCACCTGCCAGAGGTAGTTGCTCTGCCCGACGGCGGCGGGAACCGGCGTCCCGTTCGACTCGAACGCCGCGATGCGGTACCAGGGATCGGCCGCGTAGGGGATCTGGACGCTGGAGCCGACGTTGACCTGCTCGCTGATCAGCGGCGCATAGGATCCGTCGTGGGTGCCATTGGGGCCGATAGCCGATGTCAGGAAGACATAGCCGGACGGCGGCGGGGCGATGTCGGCGAGGCGCTCGCCCTCGTTGACGCCGCCGGGCGAATAATTACCGCTGGCGGTCGCGGGCCAGTAGAAGTCGTCCAGCGTCTCGCCGGCCTCGACCTCCTCGATGGTTCTCAGGCTTAGGGGTGAGGTGGAGAAGAAACCCTTGTTGCCGGCGTAGAGATAGCCCAGCGGCTCAAGGGCGTTCTTGGCCGAAGTGCCCCAGCAGAGCTTCTGCTCGATGGCGCCGCAGCTCCGGAACAGGTGGAGTCCAGCGTTGAGCGGCACGTTGCCCTGTTTGACATCCAGAAAGACCTGGTTGACGTTGGCCACGGAAGCGTCGCCCCAGACGAAGAAGCCCCATCCGTTGGTCTTGTTGGCGATGGTGAAGTCCGCGATCATGCAGACCTCGTCGAGCACTTCCAGCGTGGCGTAGTTGATCCTCTCGATGCGCCAGCCGTCGAGCGATGCCTGCGCCGGGCCGATCAGCTCGATGTATTCGTTGATGTACGGCGCATAGGGAACGGGGTTGACCTCGTTGACCCAGACCGAGTAAGGCGGGCAGGAGTAGACGATGTAGTATGGCGACCAGCCCTGCGCCTGGTGGTCGGCATTGATATCGACGGGGAAGTACCACTCCGGGTTGGTGAAGGTCGGCTCGGTCTGGAAGACGCGCGAGGGATTGGAGGGCGAGCCGCCCTCCTCGTAGTGCGTGCCCCAGGCGAAGAACTGGACGACCGCGTCGACCGCCGCCGCGGGAACGGGGGCGGCTTCCGTCGTGCGGTAGGTGCGCGAACCCGGGGCCAACGGTTGCAGTTCGAGCCTGCGGCTGCCGGGCGAGTCGTCGTAGGTCCACCAGTTGGCTACGCCCCAGGTGTTGGAGGACGGGTTGTAGCTGAGGAACACCCGCACGTTCTTGGGATTCATCAGGAAGCGCCCGATGTCGACCTCGACGGCCACCGGGCCGCTGGCCAGAGGCTGCGCGGGAACCAGCCGCACGTTCTGGATCTCGAAGCTCGCGCGCACCGGCTCGGTGACCAGGATGTTGTCGATGCAAATCCGGTCGGTCCCGTTCGTGTTGCCGTAGACGCGCAGCACATGGTTGTCGAGGTCGTAGATCAGCGGGTTGTTGAAGTACACGAAGCTGGTACCGGCGGCCACCGTCAGGTTGGTGACGAGCACCCACTGGTCGTCCGGGGTGTCCGCCGTCGGCGCCACCTTGAGCGTCAGTACCGTGGGCGTTGTGCCGGTCCAGGAGCGGAACCAGAAGGCGATCTCGCCGATGCCCGTGCCGACGCTGGGCGTCTGCACAAAGGGCTGGTGCTCCGACAGCGCGACGCCCGTGCCCGAGACGCCGTTGGTAGCGCTGTTGTTCAGGTAACAGCTCTGGCCGGAATAGAGGCGGTTGGTCTGCTCGTCGGTCACCAGCACGTTGTAGGCCTGCCAGGTGGTATCGTCGCGCGGCGGGTAGTCGCGCGCCTCGGCGTCGTCGATCATCAGCTTGGCGT
>CAYPJN010000333.1:0-3504 GCA_964411055.1 uncultured Lentisphaerales bacterium
CGGCAATAAGTCTGCCGGCCCTTGTAATGCGGCCCGGAAATCAGTAGGATGAACGACGATGATGCTTGGGAGCATCCTGCTATGAACAGAACTTCCTCGCCGGAAGCGCACGGGCGCGTCCTCGCAAGCACGATCGCGGGATCCTGGTATCCGGGAACGGCCGTGGCGCTGCGTGAGGCCGTCGCGGAAGCCCTGGCGCGCGTGCCCGCAGCGCCGTCCGGTACGCCGCCCAACGTGCTCGTGCTGCCGCATGCCGGCTACGCCTACTCGCTGCCGACCGCCGCCCACGGCCTCAGGCGGATCATGGGCGCCAAGTTCCGGCGGGTGGTGCTGCTGGCCCCGAGCCACCGCGCCTGGCTGCGGAACGAGCTGGTGGCGCCCGAATCCGATGCGGTCGGAACGCCGCTGGGGCCGGTGCCCGTAGACCGCGCGGCGATCGCACGCCTGTCGCGGAACGTGCCGCTGGTCTGCAGCGACGCCGTGCATGCCGCGGAGCACAGCACGCAGATCCAGTACCCGCTGCTGCAGACCGCTCTCACGGCCTTCACACTGGTGCCGCTCGTAGTTGGCGACCTTGACCGCGCGGCGCTGACGCGGGCCGCCGCCGGCATCCAGCAGATCATCGATCCTGACACCCTGCTGGTGGTCAGCTCCGATTTCACGCATTATGGCGAGGACTTCGGCTACGCGCCCTTCGGCGGCGACGCCCTCGCCCAGGTCAAGCAGGTCGACATGCGGGCCTACGCCCTCATCCGCAACCAGAATCTGGATGGCTTCCTGGATTATGTGCGGCGCGAGAAGACGACGATCTGCGGGCACAATCCACTGGCCCTCATGCTGCAGCTCCTGCCGCCGCACACGCGGATCGAGCGGCTCCACTACGCGACATCATCGGACGAATCGCTGGACGCGTCGCGCTTCGTCTGCTATCTCAGTCTGGCGGGATGGGCCGAGTGGCCATCCGCCGCACCGCCCGCCGCGGAAGACGGCAACGGCCTGTCGGCTGCCGAGAAGTGCACGCTGCTGCGGTGGGCGCGGGAGGCGATCCACCATGTTCTGGAGACGCGTAAACCCCTGCCGGCCGTCGCCTTCGCGCGGGATGCGGCCGGTAGCCTGGCGCGGCCGGCGGGGTGCTTCGTCACGCTCAAGCTGAAGCGCAACCACGAGCTGCGGGGCTGCATCGGCGAGATCGCGGCGCGCCGCCCGCTCATCGAGGCCGTGACGGCGCTCGCCGTGCAGTCGGCGTTCGCCGATCCGCGCTTTTCTCCGCTGCGGGCCGACGAGCTCGACAAGGTGGCGATCGAGATCTCGGTGCTGACGCCCGAGCGGAAGATCGGCTCCTGGCGCGAGATCGAGATCGGGCGTCACGGCATGACCCTCGCCAAGCGCGGCCGCGCGGCGGTCTTCCTGCCGCAGGTGGCCCCGGAGCAGGGCTGGACGCTGGAGCAGACCCTGACACACCTGTCGCTCAAGGCCGGGCTGGGGCCCGACGAGTGGCGCGAAGGCGCCAAGTTCACGGTGTTCGAAGCGATCGTCTTCGGAGAAACGGATGAATACGGAACATAGCGGCCATCGACCGATGATTCTGTGCCAGGAAGGGGAGGAGACGCATCCCCTGCCGCTAACGACGCCCGAGGGCGCGGGAATACCCTCCGCGGCCGTGGCGCGCTTCCTGGCGCGGCTGGAGTCGAAGCGGCTCTGCATGCACAGCGTGCTGATGCTGCGCCGGGGCGAACTGGCTGTCGAGGCGTACTGGCACCCCTATGACCGGCGGAGCCTCCACCGCCTCTACTCCACCAGCAAGAGCGTGGTGGCCGTGGCGGTGGGTCTCATGGTCGGCGAGGGACGGGTGCGGCTCGACGATCCGATCGTGAAATACTTCCCCGACAAGGCGCCGCCGGATCTCCATACGTTCGTGGCGCAGGCCACGATCCGCGACCTGCTGATGATGGCCACGCCCCACAAGTACGGCCACTGCACCTACACGCGCGGCGATCCGGACTGGGCCGACACCTATTTCCGCACCCCGCCCACCCATCTGCCCGGACGGATCTTCAGCTACGACACCACGGCCACGGTGATGCTCTCCATCCTGGTCCGGCGCGTCACCGGCGAGGAGTTCCTGGACTACCTGCGGCCGCGGCTCCTCGATCCGCTCGGCATCTCGCGCGAGGCCTGGTGCGTCGAGACGCCGTGCGGACATGCCTGGGGCGGTTCCGGCGTGCTCTTCACGGCGCGCGACCTGGCGAAGTTCGCCCTCTTCTGCATGCGCCGCGGGCGCGCGGACGGACGCCAGATCGTGCCCGAGGAGTTCATGGCGGCCGCGACATCGAGGCAGATCGACAACTTCGCGGCCAACAGCGATCCCGAGCACCAGTTCGGCTACGGCTACCAGTTCTGGCGCACGCGGCACAACGGCTTCGCGTGCCGCGGCATGGGCAGCCAGCTCGCCGTCTGCCTGCCGGACCACGACTTCATCCTCGTGACGCTCGGCGACACGCAGGCGATCCCCTCCGGGTGCGCCATGATCTACGACGCCCTGTGGGAGGAGATATATCCGCACCTCGGGCGGCAGGCCGCGCTGCCGCCGGATCCCGCCGCGCAGGCGGCGCTGGCGCAGAACATGGCGGCGCAGACCTTGCTCACGGTTCAGGGCGCGGCCGACTCCCCGACCGCCGCCCGCGTCCGGAACCGGACCTACGTCATGGCGGACAACCCGATGGGCATCCGCAATATCCGCTTTGCCTTCGAGGGCCGCTCGGGAACCCTCTTCTACGAGAACGCCACCGGCGAGCATGCCCTGGGCTTCGGCTTCGGGGCGCAGCACCGGCAGCGCTTCCCCGAGACAAACTACTACGGGCCGCGCATCGGCACGCCCTATGGTGACGGTTACCTCTGTCACACCTCGGCCGGCTGGGCGCTTCCCGACTCCCTGCTGATCGTCTGCTATGCCACCGACGCGTATCTGGGCACGTTGAAGATGAACTTCGTGTTCGACGGACCGACGCTCACCGTGCTGATGGATAAGAATGCCGAATGGTTCTTCGACAAGTATGTCGGCTTCGCCAGCGGCGCGTGGGCCTGACGGGCCAGCGCACGCCGGAAGCGTTGCAGGGGGCCCTGCAGGCCGGCTTTCCCGGCGTGGCCGCAGTGCTCACGATGGGCGCCCGGGGCGCGGCCTATCTCGATTCGGTCGGCATCTTGAGGCATCCCGGGATCGCCGTGCAAGCGGTTGACACCACCGCAGCCGGCGACACCTTCATCGGATTCTTCCTGTCCGAGATGATGCGCTCCGGAAGTCCGGCCAGGGCGCTGGCCCGCGGCTGCCATGCTGCAGCGAACTGCATCACGCGCCCGGGCGCCGCCGACTCGATCCCGTTATGGAACGAGGTCGTGAGTGCCATGGAGGCCAGCGGGGACTTGTGATATTCTGCGCGGGTCGCGTCCGAACGGCCGGCTGGCGGAATTCGGCTGCGACCTCCCCGACAAGGACCCGCACCACCG
>CAYPJN010000334.1:0-1062 GCA_964411055.1 uncultured Lentisphaerales bacterium
GCGGGCGGCGGCTCGAAAGCTGGCGGGCGCTTGTCGGCGGAGAACTGCACGGCGACGGAAGCGTTGTGTGGCTGGCTGACATTGCCCGCCGCGTCGGCGACTCCCTCGCAGCGGAAGACGAACTTGGCGCCGTCGGGGGCCGTGTCGATCTGCCGGCGCAGCAACATGGGCCAGTTCAGCTCGAGCGTGACGCCGTTGGTGCGGAAGTGAACGAGGCTGGTGGCATCGCTGCCGAAGTCGAAGGGCTTATCGTTGCAGGTCATCCGCAGCGTTTCCATCAGTGGCGGCGCGCCCTCGCCCGCCCAGAAATGGAGATTGAGCAGCGTGCCGTTGTGCTTGTCCGCCGTCACGACCTCGGACGCGATCTCGATGGGTGAGCGGTCGATCATGAAGGGGATGTCCGTCTCGCGCGACACGGCGTTGCCCGGGCCGGCGGCGCGCAGGACGAGGTGGTGCACGCCCTCGGGAAGGGCGTCGAGGGGCACGTCCGTCCAGGCGTCGTTGCCGCACGCCGTCCAAGAGGCCTTGGCGCGCGCGTCGCGCGCGCGGCCCTCCCATGTGGACGAGCCATCGGCGACGGCGTACTCGCAGCGTTCGAGGCCGCCGTCAACGGCGTAGCGCGCCCGGAAGGTCATGGCCTGCCGCGGCCCGAAGACCGGCCCCGCCGTCAGGTCGTCGATGTCGAGCGTGCTGTAGCGGCCCGTCTGGTCCGGGCCGTGCATGGATCCGACGCGCAGATCCGAGGGGGCGAGCGCGTAGCCGGAGCTGACGGGACGCGAGAGCGTCAGGGAAGAGATCCTTCCCATCCAGGTGTGCCAGGCGCGGTCGAGCGCCGTCTCCGGGGAAAGGGGCACACGGGCGGCGTGGGGATGGTTCTCGGAGAAGGCGATCATGCCCGAGTTGAGCGCGTGCAGCGTGACGCGGGCCATGGGATCGCCCCGGTACCGCATCTGCAGCACGGGCCAGCGGGCGATGTCGTAGCCCTGCGCCAGCAGCCCCTTGAGACCATCCGCTCTCCCATTGTTGGCGAAGCGCAGGTAGGCGCCTTGACGCGGGTCGTCG
>CAYPJN010000334.1:1072-3504 GCA_964411055.1 uncultured Lentisphaerales bacterium
GTCGAAACGGATGGTCGGCGGCTGGCCGACCTGGAAGGTCGCGGGGAGGATCGTACGCGACTCGAAGTTCTGGTGGCAGGCGGGATGGTTGGTGAAGTCGAACGCAATCAGCAACGGCGGCTCTGTTTTGCCTCCCGCACCCGCCGCATGCATGGCTGCGGCGGGGAAGATCTGGGTGAAACTGCGCCCGTCGAGCAGGTCGAGCGAGAGCCGCAGCTCATCGCCGCGTTTTTGCAGGGTGCGCGGCAGCGGGACGACGAGCTCGTTGTGGTCGATCCAGACGATGGGAACCGGTACGTCGTCGAGCCGCACGTTGCTGGCCGTCAGCAACGGATTGGGCCACGGAAGGGTGGAGGCGACCCGGAGGCTGCGGGGTGGTCGGGAAGAAGGTCTGGCTACAAGCGCGAGGTCGCTTCCCGGCATGACGCCCCACTCGACCACCGGACAAGACGGGTCGATGGCTGCCGGAACCGCGAGGGTGTTGAGCCTACCCGCCGACGCCGCGTCGACCTGCGCGCGCAGCGCGGCGAGCGCCTCGGGGGCCGGGCCATGGAACACGGGCTTGCCGCGGAAGATGGGGCGCAGGTTGCGGACGGCGTACCATGCGCCGGGCGGATTGCCCAGGAGTCCCTGCTGGATGTCGCTGGGCTGGAGGTTGCCGAAGCCGTCGATCCGAACCAGCATGCGGTTGGCGACCCCCTCGATCGGTATCCAGACCACGACGGGTGTCCAGACAGGCGCGCCGCCCTCCTCCGTCGGCGTCGGCTCGCGACCGAGGCGGCCGGTCACGCGCCGCGGGCCGCGTTCCTCGTCCGTGCCGCAAATCTGGAACGAGAGGGGCTCGACCGGCTTGAAGGTCTCGCCCTCCAGCGTGCCCAGGGTGTACTCGAAGTTGAAGCGCGCACCGGGATGGCGCGCGACCTCGAAGCGCCAGCCCAGAATGTCGCCGGCCGGAACCAGGGGCAGGTGAGCGCGGGCCATGAAGGCGCCGCCGCCCTGGGACGTGCGCACCAGCATCTCCGGCGCGGACGCGCCGTCGTGGCGGAACGCGATGCGGGTGTGGTTGTCGCCCTCGTCCAGGTGCCAGAACGGCTCCTGGAGCAACTGGGACGGACATCCGTTGACCATGAGGTTCGATTGGACGGTTGAGTCCGCCGCGGACGGCGCGGGCGGCGGCAGCGACCGGAGGCGCGTCCGCCGGAAGGGCCGCGGCCTAATCTCGTCGGCCGTGATGCGCACACGGGCGACCATCATCGAGTTGCGGTAGGTCCAGATGCCGAACGACCCCGCGCGCAGCGGCTCGGGATCCTCGGCCTCGATGATCCGCTCGTTGTCGAAGTCGAACGTCAGGCGTCCGCCGATCCGGCGCAGGCGCAGCGAGTACCACGCCCCGTGGACATCCCGGCCGGTCGCGAGGAGCGGCTCGTAGCCCTTGCGCTTGTTGCCCTCGCGGACGCGGGGCACGGTATAGCGGTCGGACGCGGCGAGGAGCCGTCCGTCGCGCAGCAGGCGCGACCAGAGCTGCGACTCGTCGGGATCCCAGCCCGCCGTCACGAGGGTGTAGCCGCTGGCCGTGCTGTCGGTGCGGTTGAGCACGGTCAGGTTCAGATCGCCGAGTCGCTGGTACCAGCCGTGCCGCATGCCGGCGAAGAACTCGGCGCTGAAGTCGCCGGCGATCTCGAACTTGGACCAGAGCGCCGCCAGCGAGTCGGCGTTCTCGCCGTTCATGTGCGACCAGTCGGGGTAGCACTGGAAGCGGTTGATGACCTCCCACGTGCCGCCGTTGATCACCCAGTCGTGGAGCGATTCAGTAAAGAGGCAGTCGAGCACCGGCTCGCGGACGACGCGCGTAAAGCCCAGTTGCGCCGTGTTCATCCCCTGCAGCATCATGCGGCGCCCGGGGAAGGGAAAGGGGACGCGGCAGCGTGCGAGGAGGCCGGTGTCGCAGCCGAGCGTGAAGATCCCGTCGTCGAGCCGCGCCGTGATGAACCGGAAGCGGGGACCGTCGGCCACGGGCTGCGACGCGGGGAAGCGCTCGCCGGCAAGCCGGGCGACCGTGCGTGGCGCGCCGTCCGCATCGAAGCGGGTGGTCGCCATGATCTCGTCGTTAGTCACCGCCACCTGGAGCAGGCCGTTGGTCTCGCCCTCACGGATCAGCAAATGGAACGTGGTCTGGTTGACCGCCGGCAGGCGCACCTCCGCCCGGCGCAGGACGTCGCTCTTGTACCAGGCACGTCCATCGGGATACTCCAGCCACTGCCCCTCGGGCGCCGCCCAGTGGCGCATGTAGGGATCGGTGACATAGAGGTTGTTCTTCTCGAAGCGGTCCGTAAGGCGCGGCACCTCGCCGCGCGAGACGGGCAGCGCGACGGCGGCCCGCGTTTCGCGCCCCAGGGCGAAACCGCCGGCGCCCTCGGCCGGCCCGCAGAGGG
>CAYPJN010000335.1:0-3500 GCA_964411055.1 uncultured Lentisphaerales bacterium
GAAGCCGCCGCCGCAGAGCGACCCGCGGGTTATCGAATGGCACCGGCAGATGGGCGACTACCTCCGCGCCATCGACCCCAATCGCCACCTCGTCACCACCCACCTCTCGGGCGACTACCGCATCACCAGCCCCGAACTGGCCCAGTTGCCGCAGCTCGACCACTGCGGCATCGACGCCTACCACTTCAGCGATAACCCGCTCCAGATCGTCAACCTGGTGCGCGAGACGGCCGAGCACTACGCGGCCTACAAGAAACCGGTCCTGATCACGGAGTTCGGCGGATCCTCGATGGGCGCCGGCGTCAGCCACCTGAAGCGGGAGTTGCACGCCGCCCTCTGGTCCTCGGTCTGCACGCCGCTGGCGGGCACGCCGCTCTTCTGGTGGTGGCAGGTGATCGAGGAGCAGAACCTCTACCCGATGTACACGGCCGTCGCGCGCTTCATGGCGGACGTCGACCGCCGCGATCCGGCCTTCCAGCCCGTCCGCCTGCGGCCGGCCTTCGCAGGCGATCTCCCTATCCCCGCGGAACAGCTCGACCACGTGGCGATGGCCACGCCCACGCAGGCGCTCGGCTGGCTCTTCATCCGCCCCTGCTTCGTGCGCCACGGCGAGCCGCTCGACCAGCCTCTGGAGAACCTGACGCTGACGTGGAGCGGCTGCTCGAACACTGTCTACCGGACTGCGTTTTACGACACCGGTACGGGGCGGATCATCCAGCAAAGGGACGAGCGCGCCGAGAACGCGACACTCCACATCCGCCTGCCGCCGGTCAGCCGCGATATCGCCTTCAAGATCCGCCTTCCGGACGAAACGCCGCCGGCGGAGTAGCCGGCGTCCACCGGCCACAGGGAGACAATCCATGCAGCGCGCCAGCCCCGTCATCGCCATCGCGCCCGACTCCTTCAAGGGGGCTCTCTCGGCCGCCGGGGCGGCGGCGGCCATGGCCGACGGCTTCCGCCGCGGCTGGCCAGCCGTCCGCTGCCGGCTAATTCCCATGGCGGATGGCGGCGAGGGCACGGTGGATTCGTGGGCCGCCGCGACCGGCGCCGCGCGGATCGCGGCCCGCGTGCGCGATCCCCTCGGGCGCCCCATCCGCGCGACCTACGCGCGCGACGCGCGGCGGCGCCTGGCGGTCATCGAGATGGCCGCGGCCAGTGGACTTCCACTGCTGCGCCCCGGTGAGCGTGATCCCCGGCGCACCTCGACCCTCGGCACGGGAGACCTGATCCGCCATGCCCTCGACGGGGGTGCGCGGACGCTGCTGCTGGGCATCGGCGGCAGCGCGACCAACGACGGCGGCACCGGCATGGCGGCGGCGCTCGGCGCGCGTTTTCTCGACCGCCGGGGCCGGCCGCTGGCGCCCGGCGGCGGCGACCTGCGCCGGCTCCACCGTATTGATCTGGCGGGCCTCGACCCGCGCCTGGCCAGCGTGCGCCTGCAGGTCGCCTGCGATGTGACCAACCCCCTGTGCGGACCGTCGGGCGCCGCGGCCGTCTACGGTCCGCAGAAGGGTGCCACACCGACCCAGGTGCGGCAGCTCGATGCCGGCCTGGAGCGGCTGGCCCGCGTCATGGCGGAGCAATATCCCGAAACGGCGGGGCTCGACCGGCAGCCGGGCGCGGGCGCGGCGGGCGGTCTGGGCTTCGGACTGCTGGCCTTTTGCGGCGCGCGGCTCGGACGGGGCGTCGAGCTGGTGGCCGAGGCCGTGGGGCTCGAACGGCGGCTCAAGGGTTGCATGCTGGTCGTCACCGGCGAGGGACGGCTCGACGCGCAGACCGTCAACGGCAAGACCCCGGTGGGCGTCGCCGCCGTCGCGCGGCGGCTGGGCATTCCCGTCATCGCCATCTGCGGCTGCCTGGGCGACGGCTACGACGCGGTGCATGCGGCGGGCATCGCGGCCGTCGCGCCCGTGGCCCATGGATTCTTCGACCCGGACAACCCCTCGGTCGGGGCGGTCGAGCGGGTCCGCGCCTGCGCGGAGGAGACGGCGCGCCTGCTGGCGCTGGACCTCAAGAGGCGCGGATGAATTTCGGGTGATTGCCGGCGATGACGATGGCCACCTCGCCCTTGACCGGCTTGTCCGCGAAGGCGGCGGCCAGTTCTGAGAGCCAGCCGCGTGCGACGCGCTCGAACTGCTTGGTCAGCTCGATGCAGACGGCCGCCTGGCGGTCGCCCAGCACCTCGTGCGCGGCGGCGAGGGTCGGCCCCACGCGGAAGGGCGACTCGTAGATCACCAGCGTGTGCGCCGCTTCGCGCTCCTCCTCGAAGAAGCGGTGCAGGGCGCCGGGCTTGCGCGGAGGAAAACCCTTGAAGGTGAAGCTCGATGTCGGCAGCCCGGAGTGGATCAGCGCCAGTTCGACGGCGCAGGCGCCCGGCAGGACATCGAAGGGCAGGCCGGCCTCGACGACCAGCCGCACGAGGCGGTAGCCGGGATCGCTGATGCCGGGATAGCCCCCGTCCGAGCAGAGCGCCACCGTGCGCCCCTCCCGCAGGGCGGCCAGGATCTGCGCCCCGGCCGACTCCTCGCGTCCCTCGCGGTAGGAGAGCATGCGCGGCCGCGCGATCTGGTGCGCGCTGAGGAGCGCCCAGGTGCGCCGCGTGTCCTCGCAGGCGATGAGCTCCGCGGCGGCGAGCGCCTCGCGGGCGCGCGGGGTCAGGTCGCCCAGATTGCCGATCGGCGTGGCAACGACGTGCAGCAAGCGCGGTGCCTCACTGCGGTCCGTAGGTGTCCGAACCCTCACGCGGCAGGGGCGCAACCCAGATGTTGCGATACCAGACGATGTTGCCGTGGTCCTGCAGGCGCAGATGGCCGGGAAGCTGCACGTTGGTGTCGGACGGGGCGCCGGTCACCCCCGGAAGCTCCACGTTGTTGTGGATGACGACGCCGTTGAGCAGCACGGTGAGCCGCGCGCGCTCCTTGACCACCTTGCCTTCGCAGCGGGGCGCGCGGAAGATCACGTCGTAGGTCTGCCACTGGAGGGCCGGCCGGCAGGCGTTCGTCAGCGGCGCGTACTGGTCGTAGACGGCGCCGCAGTCGCCCATGCCGGGCCTGGCCCATCCCGAGCTGTCGAGCACCTGCAGTTCGTAGCGGCCCTGCACGAAGACGCCGCTGTTGGACTTGCCCTGGCCGGTGGCCGCGGGCATGTCGGAGAGCCGGAACTCCAGATGCAGGAAGTGGTCGGCGAAGACCTCGCGCGTGCAGATGTCGCCCGAGCCGGGAACCACCTGAATGGCGCCGTCGCCCACCTGCCATGCGGCCGGCGTGCCGTCCCTCTTGATCCAGTTGTCCAGCGCTGCGCCGTCGAAAAGCACGGTGGCGTCCTGCGGCGCTTTCGCGCCCATGGTGTTGATCAGCATGCGAATCTCCCGTCGTGAGAGGTTGCCCCGGAAACCCGCGCGCGCTGGGGCACTGTGCGCGCGCATGTGGTGTCGCAGAAAGACTGCAAGCGCCGGTATGATATACTTTCCCGTCTGCCGAAGCAACCGGAGCATCTGAACC
>CAYPJN010000336.1:0-3484 GCA_964411055.1 uncultured Lentisphaerales bacterium
GCGACCTCAACGGCTTCCAGCTCTACGACTGCGGCACGGCCGCCGTCGAGGCCGGGCAGCGCGTCTGCCGCGCCGTCACGCGGCAGCACGAGATGCTCTCCTGCTTCAACGACTTCCACGGCAAGACCTATGGCGCGGTCTCGATGGGCGAGATCCGCTCGAACGTCTACGGCCCGACCCGCGCCCCGGGCTTCCACATGCTCCCGCGCCCCAATCCCTACCGCCCCCTCTGGACGAAGGCCGACGGCTCAATCGACACCGACGCCTACATCGCCTTCTACGAGGAGTATTTCGGCCGCGCCACGGCCCACCAGGTCGCCGCGTTCTGCCTCGAGCCGATCCAGGGCTGGGGCGGCTCCGTCATCCCGCCGGATGACTTCTTCCCCAAGGTGCGCGCCTTCTGCGACCGCCACAAGATCCTGCTGATGGCCGACGAGGTGCTCACCAGCATGGGGCGCACCGGCAAGTACCTCTGCTGCGAGCACTGGAACGTGGTGCCCGACGTCGTGACCCTCGGCAAGGGTTTCGGCAACGGCTTCCCCGTCACCTGCGTCGCGGTGCGCGCGCCGCACAAGGAGTCGTTCGAGTCCATCTCCGCATCGAGCAGCTACGGCGGCAACCCGATGGCCTGCGCCGCGGCGCTGGCCTCGATCGAGGTCATCGAGTCGGAGAACCTCAACGCCCGCTCGGCGCATCTCGGCGCGCTGGCCATGAAGCGCATGACGGCCATGATGGGCCGCTGCAAGATCGTCGGCGACGTGCGCGCCAAGGGATGCCTGATGGGCATCGAACTGGTCAAGGACCGCGCCACCAAGGAGCCCTTCGACGAGGCCGGCAAGCTGGTCTACCAGAAGGCCTTCCGCAAGGGCCTGGCCTGGGTTCCGGCCGGCCACATCCTGCGCATGAGCCCGCCCATCGTGATGGAGGATGCCGCGCTGATCAAGGGCATCGACATCATCGAAGAGGCCGTCGCCGAGACCGAGAAGGAACTGGGCTACTAGGCGCGCGCGGTCGTCCGCTAGGATGACCGCCGCGACACGCAATGCCCGCCGATCTCCAGACGTCCCTGGCCCGCCTGCCGCGCCGGGCCTGGATCGGCGTCGACACGACTCTCGATCCGCCGCTGGCCGTGGCCGCCTGGCGACGGCCGGGGGGGGCCTGCCTGGCCCCCGTGCCGCTTGAAACCCTCCGACGGCAGCGCCCCGACGGCGCGCGCTGCGCCGCGGCGCTGCCCATGGACGCGGTCTTCACGGAACGCCTGGAGCCGCCCGCGCGCAACCGCGCGCAGGCGGAGCGTCTCGCGGCGGGTATGCTCGACCTGCGCCTCCCCATGCCCGTCGAGCAGTGCGCGGTGACGTGGGTGCCGTGCGCCGCGCGCGGCGCGCCGCCCGCCCTGCTCGCCTACGCCATCGACCGTACGGCGCTGGAGATGCGCCTCGCGGCGGCGGATCCGGCCGCCATTGCCGAACGGATCGTGCCCGCCGCGCACGCCCTCTGGCGCTGGATGACGGCCGGCGATCACTCCGACTCCGCCGCCGGCGACGCCACGCTCCAACTCCTGCTGCATGCCGGCGCGCGCCACGCCACGCTGCTGGCCGGATGCGGCGGCCAGATGCGTAGCTGCCTCACACTGCCGCCGGGCGACTGCGCCGCGGTCGGCCGCGGCATCCAGGTCTTTGCCGCCCGCTGGAACCTGCCGTCGGGCCGCCTGCTGCTCTGCGGCGAGGCTGCGGACCAAACCCTGTTGGAGACCTTGCGCGCCACGCCCGCCTGTTCCGGAACGGTGATCCGCCTCGTCCCCGACGCCCGTGCCTGCCTCGCCACGGCACTAGCGTCCGAGGCGCTGGCGGCCGACGGCGACGGAGCCGGCGACTTGCGCGCCGCGCTGCGCGCACATCCTGCCGCGCGGCGCCGCGAGATGCGCGCCCAGTCCTTCCAGGCCGCGGTGCTGCTGCTGGCGGGCCTGGCGCTCGCCGGCGCGCAGCTCGCGCGGCTGCGCGAGAGCCGCCGCGCGCTGGAACGCCTTGACCGCCAGGTGGTGCAGGCGGCCTGCCGCCTCGCCGGAGGGCCGCTGCCGGCACGCGGCGCGGCGGCCGTGGAACTGGCGCGGCGCGAACTCGACACGCGGCTCAATCCCGAGGTGGAGGCCTTCGGCGAGTCGCAGCTCGCGGCCCATCTGCCGGAACTGCTGAACACGCTGGCCCTGCGCAACATGACGCTCGGCTCGCTCGCCGTCGACGACCGGCGCATCGAGCTGAACGGACTGGCCGGCAGCGAGGCCGACCTGTCGGTGCTGCGTGAAGCCGCGCACCGCGCGCGCCTGGTTCCGGCCATAGAGAGCGAGACCACCCCGTCCGGACGACTGCGCTTCAGTGGCACGCTCATGCGGCAGGAGGCGCTGCCATGAAGCGCCTGCTCCGTTACGGACCAACCGGCGCGGCCCTGGCCGGCTTTCTACTGGCGGCCCTTGCCGCCCTTAACTTCCGCGCGCAGAACCGCGCGCGGCAGGAGGATCTCGGCAACCGGCAGCGGCTGCTGGAGTCGCTCGCGCCGGAACTGGAACGTCTGGATCGCTACGAGGACACCGAGCTGGCGCTGCGCGACGCCCAGCACCGCGACGCGGCGCCGCCCGCGCTTCCCGCGCGCTTCCCCGCGCCCTCCCGGCGCGAGTTCAGGCGCCTGCCAACCGTTGGCGGATGGCGCGGCCAGCAGCTCGAGATGGAGTGGCCGCTGATTGCGACGCGCACCGCGCTCGATGTGGCCGCCTTCTGCGCCACCAATCCGCCCGCCTGGCGCCTGGCGCGCTTGCAGATCGACGCCCTGGATACGGCCGGCAACAGCCGGCTGCAACTCACCCTCGAACGGGTCGAGGAGCGCGGCGGGGAGTGAGTCGCACGTCAGCGCTTGCGCAGTGCAATAGATGCACCTTCGATTCCGGGATTCCGAGAACTGTATATTGAGCTTGCTTTTTTGGGGGGGGATATATTACTTGAGGCTCTTGCAAAACCCCCCGGTCGCTGCAACTCGCCCTCGAGCGCGTCGAAGAGTGCGGGGAGGAATAAGGCGGGCACCTGAATAGCTTCCAAGGCAAGGCCAACGGGGACAGCAATTGGTGGAGGTCTGGACATGGGCAGACTTGCAGCATGCATGAAAACGCTTTCGATAGCGGCACTCGCGTTCACAGTGCTCGGCGCCTTCGGATACGATGCCTCTTCGTACGTGCAGGAAGGTCTTGTAGCCCAGTGGGACGGCATCGACAATGCCGGCCTCGGCTTCCACGATCCGGACGCGAAAACCTGGAAGGACTTGAAGGGAATCTACGACTTGCCACTGGCCTCCAAGGGCTCGTGGGGCACGAACTTCCTGCAGGTGGCGGGCGGTTGCGCCGCCAACTACGGCGCGAAGGGCCCGGACTACCTGACGATCGAGGTGCTGTACCGTCAGCCCGCCGCGACGACGAAATACGGCTTCCTCTTCGATAACG
>CAYPJN010000337.1:0-3476 GCA_964411055.1 uncultured Lentisphaerales bacterium
TTCCGCACCCGTGGTGGAATTGGCAGACACGTAAGATTCAGGTTCTTATGGCGAGAGCCGTGGGGGTTCAAATCCCTCCGGGTGCACCACTTCAGAAAAGGCCCTTTTTCAGGGCTTCTTTTTTTTTGGGGGTTGGCCGGAGTTGCCAAAAAACTTGACGGACATGCGGAGGAACCCGTACTCTCGACCTGTGCTGCTGGAGTTTTTGCCGTGATGTACGCTCAAGAACACTGTTGGCACGGAGATGAAGCGCTATGGCATGGGGAATGAGGAACATCCTGTTCTGCATTGAGGGCTCGTCGATCATGGAAGGGCGAATCGGCGTCGATGATCCGCTAAACCGCTGGTACAACCTCTTCCAGGGGTTGTTGTCGCGCGCCCATCCGGACATGTGTTTTCTTGTCTTCAACAGCGCTGTGGGTGGCGAATCCACTCGGGAGATCATGAGCCGTTTTGACCGGGACATTCTCCCGCACAATCCGGACTTCTGTCTCTTCATGGCCGAAGGCAACAACCACGACTGCCACAACCCCAGTCGCATACTTGCCGAGGGTGAATTCCGAGCGCTTCTCGAGAGTTTTGCGGCGCGACTGCCGGGAAGGACTCGCCCGGTCGGCGTTATCCTGAACCCCGTTGTGGACGAGTGGCACTCCGCAACGAGGGATCCGGCGTACCGGGACTACCTGGCGAGGTCCGGCGGCAGCCTTGATGCGAGTCTAAACCCTGAGCGGGAGTTCGCCCGCGCCTTCTACAGCAAGCACGGTTGGTTGTATCTCGATCTCTATGCCCTGATGTCGGATCAACCGGCGAAGTACGTTCTGCCCGAAGATGGCGTCCATATGAACAAGGCGGGCCACGATCTGTTTGCGCGCAAGATGTACGAACTTGTGGCCAACCTAATGCAGGAGATGAGACACTGATGCCAACCAAGCCCTGCATGCGACTTCGGAACCCGCGCCAGGCGCGGCTTGCTCATCGCATGAGGGCTGGCGTTATGCTAAACTCCGTAATTGGCCCGTGTCAAGGCGTACAGATTCCATGTACGCATCGGCAAGACAGCAATTGACACGCGTTGACGAGGATCTGGCGCGGAAGATACGGGTGCTCGTCGGCCGCTGCCAAATTCACTGCGGAACCATGAATAACAGAATGCCAACCCGATCCGGGCTTAACGAGCCCGCCAACATCGCCGATTTTCTGCGGGACACGCGCCTGCTGCGCACCGAGGCGGCCTGGGCGGGAATCGATCCCCCCTCATGCGACCTCGTCGTGCAGGCTGCCGGCGACCTGCTGCGGCGCCCGGAGCGGCTCGCCGACCTCGAACGCTGCGCCACGACCCTGTTCAGTCCCGGAGACTGGCAGCCGGAGGTGTGGCGGGATGTGCCGCGCGACGGCACCCCGGGCGAGCGTTTCTTCCTGATGCTGCCGCTGCTACAGCATCTGCCGCAGGCGCGCGCGTTCTATGCCGCGCACGCCATTCGCGAGAGCATCCTGCGCGACACGCTGGCCGACTTCCAGATCTGGATCGACACGCACGTCCAGCGCTACGGCTTGCCGGGCTTCCGCGAGGTGGGATGGATGCGCGAGCATGTTTGCGGCCGCGTGATCCGGCTCGGGCGGCTCCAGTTCCAGCCGTCGACCTTCGGCAATACCTACGTCGTGCTGGCCCGCCGGCGGGGGGGAGAAATCCGCGTGGCGGCCTGCGGCGGGCGCAGCATCACCGCCACCGGCGTCTTTGCCGATAGCGAAGGGGCGGTCGGCCCCTTCATCGATCTTGAGTATGCGGAGGAGGGCGGAGAGATCCGCCGGGCCCACCTGGTGCGCCCCGACGGCACGATCGCGCCCCGTCCGACGGCCTTCGCGCCGGGCGAATGGGATCGCCGGCTCTCCGCCGGCGACCCCGTGCTGAACCTTCACATCCCGGCCGGCGCACCGCTGGACTTCGACGCCTGCCGTGATTCATTTGTCCGGGCCGCCGCCTTCTACCCGCGCCATTTCCCGGAGAATGCCGCGCCGCGCGCCGTGGTATGCGGAAGTTGGCTCTTCAATCCCGGGCTCTGCGACATCCTGCCGGCGACGTCCAACATAGTGCGTTTCCAACAGGCCTTCATGCGCGTGCCGCTGCCCGGCGCCACCGCGGGCCAGACCTACGAGCGCGTCTTCGCGCCGCACGGGCGCGCCGTCCGCCGCGAGCAACTCACAACCACCCTGCAGCGGCGGCTCTTCGACCACATCGCGGCCGGCCACGTCCCCGTCGGCGCCGGGGGCTATTTCCTCGCCCCGCTCGACGAGTGGGGCGTCCGCAAGGCGTTTGTCTAGGCCATCATCGCGCGGCGCGCCTGCGCCACGACCTCGATGGCCTCCTTGTGTTTCGCGCGGTACTCCTCGGTTGTCGGCTGCCACGTGCTCTGCAGGAACCCGAAGAGGCGCGAGGGATCGATGATCTTGCGGCAGTACTCCACCGTCCTCGGGAAGTTCTGGGCGTCGCAAACGTTGCTGCCGGTCGGCACCTGGTCGTAGCCGGCCTGCTCCAGGACGCGGTAGGCGTCCACCCAGCTCCGCTGGGCCTCCTCGGTCTCGGCGTCGAACTTCATGTCGTAGTACCAGTTGCTTTGCAGCACCGAGCGCGGCATCTTCTGCAGGAAGTCCTCGCGGTGGTGCCAGATGAAGTCCGCCCAGATCCACGGCCGGACCCCGCCATCCTCCACGGCCTTCACATACAGCATCAGATCGTGCCACCACAGTTCGTGCTGTCGGATGATCGCCATGCCGTAGTAGCGCTGGTGCCGCGGCGTCTCCTCGTCCATGCCCAGGTGGAAGAAGCGGGGCTTGTCGAAGAGCTCGATGGCTTCGGCGATCAGGTCGCGGCAGACCTGGTAGTACCGCGGGGTGGAGAGGCAGCGGGAATATTCGCCGAGCCAGGTGTCGTGACTGGCCGAGAAGTTCATCTTGGGAATGGGCTCCAGGCCGAGGTCGCGCGCCCGGGCGATCTCCTGCCTGAGCTTGGCGGGACTCCAGGCGTTCTTGACCGCGATCTCCGGATGGCTCTTGTAGCGCACCCCGTCGCCCAGGTCGATCACCACCATGTTCATGCCTGCCGCCGCCATCTGCTGCAGCAGATCCCTCCATAGCGGCTCGTCGAAGCGCAGTTCCGGACGGTAGTAGCGCGTGGGCCTCTCCGGTGCCACGCGGTCTTCCCACATGTTGAAGCTCAGTTGAATCAAATTGCCCCAGATCATTTCTTTCACGGTCGTTCCTTCCTTGTTTCCGTCAGAATCGACAGGTTGTTTCATATTGGCACAAGCCCTGGAATTTGACAACCGCAATTGGGAATCCGATGAACGCCCAACGCTAGATGAGGCGCATCAGGGAGTGGTTGCGGGCCAGCAGGGCGGCGCCGAAGCCGCCGGCGTAGTCGTCCAGGGTCGAAAACCCGACGGACAGGCGGGCGACGACCTCGGGAAAGCAGTGCATGG
>CAYPJN010000338.1:0-3470 GCA_964411055.1 uncultured Lentisphaerales bacterium
TATTGGTGAACGAAACGAGCGCGCCCGGATCGCGCGTGATGATCGCGACGCGTCCGCCGCCGCCGGCCGCGCCGTAGGGATCACTGGTGGTCCCGACAGTGTGTCCGCCGCGGGCATAGATGTTGCCGGCGCCAGTGAGTTGTTTCGCCACCAGGTAGACTCCGCCGCCGGAAGAGCCAGGATACCATGAGTAGTATCCACGGTTGTAGCGGCTGCCGTCCGCGGCAATCGTGCCGTTGAGGACGATGTTCTTCGCGACTTCGAGGTAGACGACACCGCCGCCGCGGGCGTTGAACGTGTGGGAGTAGGAACCGCCGGAACCGGGCGCCAGCGGTTTCTTGAGATCTCCATAGGGCAGGGTGCGGTTCGCCTCCGTGCCTTTGGGCGCCATGCCGCCGCGGCCGCCGTAGGCGCCGCCATAGTATCTGCTGCCGGTTCTTGCGCCGGCACCCATTCCACTGCCGTAGCCCTTCATGCTGGCGTCGATTCTGCCGCCCTCGTCGATGGTGACATTGCCAACCTTCACGTGCGGAATCGCGCCGTTCGAGATGTGGCAGAAAAGGGCGAGCGCCGAATAGTTCGAGATGTGCAGCAACCCGTCGATCTCCGCCTGGACGCCGAAGGCGTCCGGTGCGTTGGTGGGCATCGGGTACAGCGCGATTTCGCCGCCGCCGAACTTGGATGCGGTGGAATACGAGGTCTCGACGTTCCCGGTCACCTTGAGCTTGCCGCCGATGAGTTCCATGCGGGAGGCGTTGAGCGTGAGGTCGCCGTTAACCGTAACCTCGGCGTTGGTGAAGATGAGACCGTGGACGAGGCGGGCGTACTTGCCGGAACCCGACATCGTGAGGTTTCCGTCGATAGTGAACCTGAAGCCGTCCCGGTCGAAGTAAAGCTGCGTCCCGGAAAGCGTCCGGTCTTCAGTCCAGTGGATTTCCGGAAGCGGCTCGTCGCTGTACCACGTTCCCGCGAAGGGATATCCCAAGGTCTTGTAGGTCTCCGAATGGAGGAGGAACTGGTTGTCCGGGAACCAGAGCGAACCGGGGAAGTGCTTGCGCGCGCCATCCTCGCGGTCGCCGCGGTCGCTCTCGCTCCTCCGAAGCGTCCCATCGACGTAGTTGAGGTCAGCGCCGACGCCGCCGATCGCTTGATACTTCACCGAACAGACGGTGTTGGACTGGGCGGTGGGGTTGTAGTGGACGGCGATGCGTCCCGAACCGCCGCAAGTCGCCACCGTGGTTGAACCGGCGAGAACCTGGATCGTGCCCGAGCCGGTGATTGTATTGCACTTGACGAGCACCGCGCCACCCGATCCGTAGGCGTATACTTTGGCGACTGCGTCGGCGGTGATGCTACCGTCGACGCACACCTCGCCGGTGAAGTCGAGGAAGACGGCGCCGCCGCCGGGACCACGTGATGCTACCGGGGCGTTCCAGTCGCCGCTGCCGCTCCCGGGTTCGAAGGGCCACTTGGCATCGCCGTAGGGTTCCGGCCAGGTGTAACCGTAGCCGGTCTCGCCGCCGTAGGTCTGGGCGTAGCAACTGGAGGTGCCGTACTGTCCGGAAGAGTGATTGCGCCAGGCGGGGCCGTTCAGCGCGGCCCAGCCCGCGTCGTTGGCGGTGATGAGACCATTTGCATCGATGGTCAGCGTGTTGCCCGCGAGCCAGACGCGGTTGGACATCGCGCCGTTGACAAACGGCCCCGTGCACTTGATGACACCCCACTTCTTGATTGTGATTTCATCCGCCGCGATGCAGTCCGACCACTTGGATGGAACGAGCGACGTCTTGTAGTTGACGCTCCCGCTATCGTTCCCGATCACGAGCTTCCCGAGGCGCGGCGTCGCGGCATCGACGTCAATGGTGAAATTGGCATTTGAAATCTTGTTCGTGATGTAGACCGTATCGCCGGCCTGCGGAATCGCACCCTCCACCCAGTTCGCGGAATCGTACCACTGCCCGCTGTTCACGGACGCCTTCCAGTTGAGCGTAACCGGCGTATGCACATCCTCGGCAAAAACCGCTAAAACGTTCCTGACCTGATCGGCGGAAAGCGCGAGCGTCGCCTCCTTGCCGTTGACGTCATCCGGAAGGTCTCCGCTCCAGCAGAAGAACGAGTAGCCGACGTCGGCGGCGGCGGTGAATGTGACGTTCGAATCCGCCGTTCCCCAAAAGATATTCGTCGACGCGGCGACGCAACCGGGACGCGAAACCTTGCCGCCCGCGGTCGCGTTAGCAAGAACGCGGTACTGCTTTTCGAAATTCCAGGTGAACCCCGCCATGTAGTTCGTCGGCGTGAGCGTGACGGTCTCCTCCGTTCCATTCGTGACGACGTTGCCGTTGCGGAGCGTCCATCCGAGGAAGACGCCGCGGATGCCGTCGCCGGGCCCAGGAGTCAAGACCTTGGCTATGTCATAAGAGTTGGTCTCGAGCGAGCCGGAGATGTCGAACTCAACGCTTGCGCCCGCGTTGGTCGTGTGGCTGCCGTAAGCGGGCGAAGAAGCGCCGTAGCCGCTCGGAACCGAGTCGACCAGCAGCGTCACGTGGTCGGAGTCGGGCGTGTCGCCCTTGAAGCGGACACGGTCCACGAACGCGTTCCATCTCAGTTCCATATCGAGGAGCGGACGCGAATAGAGGCGGAAAGCATAGAAATTGGTCTTGAAAGTCCAGTTATTGGCGTCATTCGAGTGCGCGAGCATGTAGAGGTAGCGCGACGCGACGTCCGGCACAATCGGGGTGGTAATGAACTTGAATCCGGTCGACTCGCTCCAGAACGAAGGGTTTTCGCCCGAGGGTCCCGTACCGCAGACCGCGTGGGCTCCGGAAGTGTAGGTTCCGTATGCCACGCTAAGATTCGAAAGAATATACAACTGGTAACTGGTGGCCGTGGTTCCATTCTGGCGGAAGAACAAGCTGTCGTTGTAATGCGAAATCAGATAACCCTTCTGGAGGGCCAAGTCGTCGAAGAAGTTGTAGGTGACCTTCGACCAGTCTAGGTTGAACGGGCCCGTCACCGGGCCGAAGTTCGCGATATTGGCGGAACCGTTGAAGCTGTTCGCGTCCCACGGCCAGACGACGGTCGCCGCCTGCGCCGTGCGGTTGGTGAGGTCGTATCCGTTGCCGGTCAAGTCCACCCAGCGGTTGGTCGCCCCGTCGTGGTTGCCGCGGCCGGCGTTGTCGATGCCGTCGAACTGCACGACGAGTCCGTTGGCGACATACGCCGACGAATCAAAGACGAAGTCCGCGATAACCGAAGTAGCACAGGCGCAAACACAGGCGAGCAGGACGGTTCTCATTGACTAATCTCCTTTAGTGTGGCTACTTGAGAGCGGCGGGTTCCCGGTCAGTTCATGATTCGCGCGAACGCTTCTTTCGCTCCCTGCCGATCCCCTTGAGCGCCGCTACCCCCAATTGATGCAAATTATATGCATTTGAGACGGGAGCGGCAACCACTGTTTTTTCGCAGTTCGT
>CAYPJN010000339.1:0-3467 GCA_964411055.1 uncultured Lentisphaerales bacterium
CCCCCCGCGCGCCCCCCTGTGGCTAGCCGATTACCAGCGCATAATCATATGTATTGCCAGGGACAGCGGCCGACGGCTATTGTATGAGCTACGTTGGTAACAGGCGGAAGGAATCATGGTATGCAGAAGGGCAAAGTGGCAGGGACGCGCGGAATTCCGCGGCCGGAGCATCCGCGGCCGCAGTTCATGCGTGAAACGTGGAAGAATCTGAACGGCACGTGGACCTTTGTCTTCGACCCGGGGCAGTCGGGGATGGAGCGGGGGTTGGCCGCAAGCCGGGGGTTTGACCGCGAGATACGGGTACCCTTTTGCCCCGAGAGCCGGCTCTCCGGGGTCGCGCACACGGACTTCATCGGGCGCATGTGGTATCACCGCGAGGTGGCAATCCCACGGGCGTGGGACGGTCGGCGCATCCTGCTGCACTTCGGTGCGGTGGACTTCGCCTGCGAGGCGTTCATCGACGGCCAGCCGGTGGGGACGCACGTCGGCGGCAGCAGCTCCTTCACGTTCGATATCACCGCGCAGGTGCAGGCGGGCAAGCGGCACCACCTTGTGCTGCACGTGCAGGACGACACGCGTTCCGGCGCCCAGGCGGGCGGCAAGCAGTCGGTCCGTCATGCCAGCCACGGCTGCTCCTACACGCGCGTGACCGGCATCTGGCAGACGGTATGGCTGGAAGCTGTGGCGCCCGGGGGGTTGGAGCAGGTGCAGGTGATGCCGGACCTGGACGGCGGACGCTTTGTGGTGGTGCCGCGCTATCGCGCGGTTGCGCGCGGACTGCGGTTGCGCGCACGGCTGTTCGACGGCAAGCGCAAGGTCGACGAGGTTGTCGTGCCGGTCGGGCAGAACGCGGCCTGCGCGCTTTCCGCCGGCCGCAAGTCGAAGGCCTGGTCGCCGGAGAGTCCCTTCCTATACGATCTCACCTTCGAGGTGCTGGATGGGGGCGGGCATGTGCTCGATCTGGTGCGCAGTTATGCCGGACTGCGCAAGGTTCACGTCGAGGGCGGGCGGGTATATCTCAACAACCAGCCGCGCTTTCTCCGTCTGGTGCTCGACCAGGGCTTCTACCCGGAAGGCATCTGGACGGCGCCGACCGACCGCGATCTTCGCCGTGACATCGAGATGTCGATGCGGGCGGGGTTCAACGGCGCACGGCTGCATCAGAAAGTCTTCGAGGAACGCTTCCACTACTGGGCCGACCGTCTCGGCTACCTCACGTGGGGCGAGTCGGCCTCGTGGGGGCTGGTGTTCTGCAGCTGGTACCATACAATGCCCGCGAACCGGCACGTTCCGTTCGAGGCCGGCGCGCTGAACTTCCTCACCGAGTGGCGCGAGGTGATCACGCGCGACCGCAACCACCCGTCGATCATCGCGTGGTCGCCGTTCAACGAGACGGGGGGCGGTTACGACGCGGCGTTTCACGACCGCATCCTGCGCGCCGCCTACGACCTGACACGCGATCTCGACCCGACACGGCCGGTGAATGACACCAGCGGGTACGTCCATGTCCATACCGATCTCTGGACCGTGCACAACTACGAGCAGGATCCCGAGAAGTTGCGGACACTGCTCACGCCGGGCGCCGAAGGAGTCTGGCGCAACAACCCCAAGCGCGAGACGGCGTACGGCGGTCAGCCCTACCTGGTCGACGAGTTCGGCGGCATCCGCTGGACCCCGCCCGACAAGCGGGAGAAGCTCGTCGCCGGCTGGGGGTATGGCCAGGAGCCGCGGACGCTGGAGGATTTCTACGCGCGGCTGAAGGGTCAGGTGGACGCACTGCTGAGCCTGAAGCACGTCGCCGGCTACTGCTATACCCAGCTCACCGATGTCGAGCAGGAGCAGAACGGGGTCTACTACTACGACCGCACCCGCAAGTTCGACATGGCCCGCATCGCCCGCATTTTCCGGCGCGATCCGGAGTGATCCGGCCCGGTTTCCGCTACGAGTCCTGCGATGGTTACTACCTCTCGAAGGCCACCAGAAACGCGGCGGAGCCGGGGCCGCGCTTGGGCAGTTCCAGAACGCCATCGGCCCACTTGACGCGCAGCGGACGCAGGTCACGTTTGTCGTCAAGAACCACGGCCGAGACTTTCGCGCCGTCCATGCCCTTAACGCTCGCCGCAATCGACGTCTGCTCGCCGCGGTAGTCGCTGACCAGCAAGGCGCCGCGCTTTTCATCTTCCGCTATGGCGCCGAGCGCATGGACCGTGCCGGCGGAGGACGAGGTTTGGACCCGCGTCCGGTAATCGGCGACAACGTCGCCGACCATCTTCATGGAATAGAAGTTCTTGTTCAGTCCCTTGTAGAGGGTGCGGATGCCCCACGTGCCGTCGTAACCGCAGCCGTAGTAGAATGCGGAATCCAGCGGCGTGTCGTGGAGGGCGGCCAGCAGCGCGACATTGAACGCGGCGGAATCGATCCCATGCACACCGGCCGGCCCGCTGAAGGCGGCCCTGAAGCTTCTCGGGGTAACCTTGGCGTGCAATCCCTCCCAGGTCGAGACATAGTGCCACTCCGTCAAGGACGTCTCGCACTTGCGGAGCCCGGCTTCGTCGAGGAAGGCGCGCACCGTGGCGGGTTGGGCCGCAATGGCGTTCACGTCCGTGCCGTAGCAATTCCAGGAAATAAAGTCGGGGGCCACCCCCTCCTCCCGGCATGCCGCGAGCAGCTTACTGAAATAACCCGTGTCGCAGCGCATGGCGGCCGGACCGCCGAATTTCAGCTCCGGAAACTCGCTCTTAAGGCGCTTGAGCACAACGGCGAACAGGCGGTGGAACGAATCTACGGGGCCGTGCCACAATACCGGAGGGTTGTCCGGCTCCTCCCAGATATTCCACTCCCGCATGGTGTCGCCCCACTGGAAGCCGTTCGCCCAGCCGCGGGTGTAGTGACGGACGATCCCGGCCAAAACTTCCGCGTATTTCACGGGATCCTCGGGCGGAAGAACGTTGTATGGGTTTTCGCCGCTGTGGTCGATGCTCGAACCGAGCCGGTAGGAGACCTCGAAGCCTTCCTTCCGGCACGATCCTAGAATGTCGTCGGTGGCCGCGAAATAGTAATTTGCCGGGTTCGCCGGATCCTGGTTCATCAGCGGAAACACGAAATGCGTGTCGATGATGCGCTGGCCGCCATTGATCAAGGGCCAGTCGTGCGTGCGCAGGGCGGTGAGCCGCATCTCCTTCAGCCTCGGCGTCAGATCCTGTATGCGCCGCGAAGCAAAGGACGGCGCGAATCCGGCGCCGTGTAGCCGTTTGCGGATCTGCCCCGCAGCGGCACCGAAATCAACTGCAACTGTCGTTCCCATGGTTTTCAGCCCTGCTTCTTTCCCCATCATCGGACAACACGCACCCCCCCTACCGAACCATGAACATCAGGCCGCGGGGGCCTATAATCTCGACGGAGAGGTAGTTGCAGCCTTCGCCGCCGAGGAGCGTCGAGAGCGGCGGGAGGACGACCTTCTTGAAGTT
>CAYPJN010000340.1:0-3457 GCA_964411055.1 uncultured Lentisphaerales bacterium
GGTCGGGGCAAACAGCGCCCCCGAGAATCCCGCCAACCAGATATCGGCTCTCTTCTGCATCTCGACTCCAAATGGATATAACAATGCATCTATCGCAGCATAAAGACGGTTCCGGCGCGGTGGACGTTGAGCGGGCCGTACGCGATCCTGCCCGTTACGCGGGGCTGATCGAACGCGTCGGGAACCACAGGCGCCGCCAGCGAGAGCCCGTAATCTGGGGCGGACGAAGCGGATAGTCCTCCACGGCTCGCGACATCCAGCCACTTCAGACTGTCAGGACCGTCGGCATCGTAGACATACACGATGCCGGACGAGGCGAGCCACACACCGCGGCCCGAGCGACCGAAAGGCGAGGAGGTCATTATGCCTCTAGCCACGGCGTCGTTTGCACCGGTCTCCGCCGACCTGCGCAGCCGAGGCGCCTCGGCGCTTATAGCACCCACTGCGATGATATTTGTCGCCCACGACTCTCCGGCGTCATACCCGGTAATCGCACACTCGCCGACTTTCACATACGAAACACTTTCGGAACGCAGTGGTGCGTAATTTTCAAGTTCCGAAAAGAGAACCGAGTTGTAAAGCTGGAGCGCGTCGGAAATGGTCGCCCCGATCGTCAGCACGTCCGCCCCGTGGTCTTCACCTACCGTGGAGACCGAATTATTGGCTAGCAAGGTGTTGACGATGCCGATCTTCGCATATGAGCTGAGCCCCACGACTGTGCCGGCATACGCCGCCGACGACACCGTCGCGGACACGGCATTATTCTCAATTGTGCAGTTGAGAAGCGTTACCGAACCGCTGCCTGCCGTCATGAGAGCCGACGCCACGCCCTGATTGTTGCCTGCCCGGTACTCCATGGTGTTGTTCGCGAAGTACGAGTCCCGGATCAGCCAACGTTGATTCTTCCCCCCCGAATACGCACCAAGCGAGTTGTAGCTGGCGGTATAAACTCCTTGAGAATTGGTCCGTTGCGGCGTATACCTGCCGTTGGTGAACTTGCATCTTGAGACATTGATTCTAGCGCCGCTGCTGCCGTTGCACAGAGCCGCAACCATCCCGTATTCCAAGTCAATGATCTCGCAGCGGTCGAAAACGCAGTCGGAAACGTTCAGCACGGCGGCGAAATCGCCGCTGAGCAAGATTCCAGGGGAGGCATTCTTGAGTGTGTTTTCACTTCCGGCCTGGTTGTTGATGAACGTGCACCTGCTGAACGTATTCGTCGCGGATCCCGTGGCGGTAAGTCTGACCGTGCCCCCGGTGACAGAATGGAAGCCGATATCGGAGAACACGTTATGCGCGCCAGCCGGCGACGATATAACCACCCCGCGCTGACAGTTGGTGAAAATGGAGTCTGACAGATCCAGTGTGCCGTCCAGGATATCGATCGTGGAGAAATTCGACGTCCTCTCGAGGTTGCAGCGTTCGAAACTGCACCTCGCGATTTCGATGCCCGCGCCGCTGCCTCCGGCCTTGATGGCGGAACGGAAGAAGTCCCTGAACGAGACTCCGGTGAAGGTTGCGTTGGTCACCGCATCGGACTCGCCGGAAAAGGCGTAGTAGGTATAGTCGCCGCCGTTGGCGCCGGAAAGGGCAACGGGATACGCAACGGGGTCTGCCGACGCTGCGGTGGTCTCGCTGCCGGAGAATCCGCCGCGAACTGCCACGTTCGCGAGCAGGGTCACCGGCAGGGGCAGCGTATAGACTCCCTGCGCCAGCCACACCTCGCCACGGTATCGCCCGGCATCGGCATAGGCCGCCGCCACGTTGCTGTAGGCGTTGGCCCAGCTCGTGCCGTCCATGGCGCCCGCCCCATCGGGCGTGACATGCACGATACGGAGATCTTTCGACACGCTATAGGCGGCATAGGTTGAGCTTTCAGAAGGAACTACGGCGGGCATCGCATCCCATGCGTATATGGAACGACCGTCCGCCGGCGTGTACGCGGGAATCGCAGGGAACGTGTCGCCCATCGAGCAGGAAAGAGAAATCGACGTCTGGCTGTTCGCGTCGAACGTGCCGGCGTTTCCAAGATCAAACGTTATATTGACCAAATGTGTGGAAAACGCGGCCGTGAGAATCAGATCCCCGCAAAGGGAGGCAATCACGAGAGGATTGTTCGTGGAGAAGGCGGTCTCCTCCCCTTCCTCGTACCAGCCGGACAGCGTGGCACCGTCAAGCCCGGTGGCGGTGACGGGCGCGATGGCGGCATTTGAGGCGACGGATTGGACCGGGATGTCGACCGTGCCACCGGTCAGCGGAGAACGGCGGATGGTGAGCGTCACGCCGTTTTCCGCGACTGCCGCCAGGGACTGAATGGCGCCGCGGGTGGAGCCGGTGCCCGGACGTGCTACGCCCAGCGCGTCGCAGGCCAGAACGTCATCGATGGAATCGCGGATACCAGGCGTCCTGACCGCCGGCCGGAGATAGGCATACCCCGTGTCGGCTCCCTGGAAGACAAACGGCACTCTCTCGAACTTGATTTCGTCGTAGTAGAGGCCGTTCGTGACGACTATTTCCTCGGGATAGTCGTTCGGAAGCAGGTTCTTCACCGTGCAATGGCTGATACTCATGATCGCCGGCTGATCGGCGGAGAAGGCGTTCCGATGCACATCGGTGTTGTCGGACATGAAGATGGAATTGGCGACACCCACCGGCTGCGACCCGGTATGACCGTACTGCGCGAGGTCGACAACATCGGCCTGATACCCCGCCTTGAACGTGCAGTTTGTGATATAATGGGCGCATGTACCACCGATACGCGAAGCGACGATGCCGCTGCAAAGCGTCGGGGTCACCCCTTCGGCCGCCGTCCACTCCACACGGTTGCCGCGGAAAGTGCAGTTGTAGACGTAGTCCTTAACAATACGCGAAGTCGTGCTGCTGCCCAGGATGCCGATGGCATAGGTGCCGGCCGTCGCGACCAGTTCGCCCACCGCCACGGTATTGCTGACGATCAGCAGTCCATCATACACCGATGTGTACGGTCCACCCGAGGAGGTAAGGTTATGCCATCCGATCATCGCATAGCTGAAGCCGTCCAGAACACTGAATTCGCTCCGGTTGCCTGCAATCAGCGATTTCTCCACAAGTCCTCCGCTGCTCACCTTCAGAAGCGAGCTCACGCAATGCGTGTCATCCTTTTTCAAGGCGCAGAAGTTGTTGCTGATCACGCATCCCGTCATTGTTCCCGAGTCAATCACGATCATCGGGCTTGTGCCTGCCACATCAGCCTTAGCCATGATGTTATGCGTGAAGAGAGCGTCCGACACGCTTTTGCATCCTGCAAACGCGCCACTTCGCGGGGCCATTCCGGTCATCACGGCGCCGACGAATTCGCAGTTGTCAAATTCAACGGAAGCGGAGCCGACGACATGCGGATTCTCAGAATAATCCGCGCCGTTATAGTAAAATTTGCAGTTAGTGACGTATGAAGTTTCTGTGGTCAAGCCGATGAAGA
>CAYPJN010000341.1:0-3444 GCA_964411055.1 uncultured Lentisphaerales bacterium
CAGGTTCATCTTGGGAATCAGCCGGATCCGCTGGCGGCGGCAGGCCGCGGCGATCTCGCGTACCTGCGCGGGAGCGAGGGCGTTGGCGCGGGCCACGCCCGGATGACTCTGGAACGGGAACTGGTAGCGGATCAGCAGGACGAGCGTGTCATAGCCCGCGGCCGGCAGCACCTCCTCCACCACGCGCAGGAACAACGGATAATCAACCGCTTCGGGAACACCCAGGCAGATACCCTTCATCATGCTTCTCCTCGTTATTGGTCACTCCTCGGACCGTCGATCATGCCCGGCATGGACAGGGATCCGGCACCGAGACTCAACACCGGTAAAGCGGTCAGTTCATGTAATGGATGCGGTGGGCGTTGGCCTTGAGCTGCGCCGCGTTGTGGGCGTCGCCCCCGTCGACATTGGCGCTCATGAAGACCGGCGGCACGACGTGCGCCGCCACGAGCCGCGCCACCGTCTCCGCCACGAGGGCGTTGACGATCGCGACGCCGGTCAGTGTCGACAGGGGGCCGATCTTCTGGGGACAGCCGGGGATTTCGACCGCGGCATCGCCGTAGGGGGCGCCGTTGTCGATCGTCACGTCGGCGACCTCGGCGAGTTTCCTGCCCGAGGGATGGGCCGAGTCGACCTGCACCGTGTAGGGCATCGAGGTGAAGGCGATCGTGCGGATGCCCAATTCGCGGCAGGTCAGCGCGATGGCCACGGGGCGGACATTGCGTCCGGAGACCGAACCGACGGCCACGAGGTCGCCGGGGCGCAGGTTGCCGGCGCGCAGCGCCAGGCGGACGAGTTCGCACTCGCGGTCGAACGGTTCCGCCGGTGGACGATCCTTGAGACAGTCGGCCACCGGGTCGTTCAGCGACAGCGAGAAGGCGAGCGGCTGCAAAAAGGCGGGCCCGCCGGCGCGGTTGAGAAAATCCTGCTCGTTGCTGTGGCCGATGGCCGCGGGATACACGGCGTGGAACCCGAGCGCCGCGCCATCTACCGTCATCAGCAGCGCCTCGCATTTGGTGCCGCCGGCCTCGATCGCCAATACGCATTCGGTGTCCATCGGCACGCCGCCGCCTTTTTTGCCCCGTGTTGATATTCAAAAACAATACCAAACGGAACCGCACAGGTACAAGCCCCTAAACGGCGACAGGTTGCTGCGCCACCCTCGCAGTTCCAGGGTGGGCGCATTTGATGGACAGGCCGTCGGGCCGGTGCAGCCTGTCCACCGGATCTCAGCGCATGATGAGGCGAAGAATTACTGGATGGCGCCCACCGCCGCGTCCTGCGCCGCCTTGGCCTTGCGCTCGGGACGGGGCTTGGCCGCCGCGCCGGCGAAGAACTCCTCCTTCGTCAGCGTGCCGCTGGCATCCTTGTCGAGCTTCTTGAAGCGCGCCTCGGGCGTCGGCATCTTGGCGGCCTTCTCCGCATCGAACTTGTCGCCCATGCGCGCCTTGCGGGCCTCCAGGCGCTTGGCTTCCATGGCGGTGAACTCGTCCAGCGAAAGCACGCCGTCGACATTCGTGTCCGCCGCGGCGAAGACGGCATCCTTGCCCCCGCCCGCCTTGGCCTTCTTCTCGACCGGCGCGGCGCCCTCCTCGGCCAATCCCATGGAAACGCCGAACAGGACGGCCGTGATGCCCGTCAGAATGAAACGTGTCTTGTCCATGTGAATCTCTCCCGTGTCCGCATGCGGGCCCGGCCGGCCGCCCGGCCAGCCGACAAGCCCATGCATACAGGACTAAATAACGCGCCAGACATTGGAAAATTGTGCTCACTTCTGGCATGATAGGTGCTGAAATCTCCGCCAGCGGCGTGTAAGCCCCTGAAAACGTTACGAGCCCCATGCGCATCCAAACCACCACATCCTCCGCTCAGCGATCCTGCCGCCCGCCGGCCGGTCGCCAGGTGGTGCGGAGCCTGCTGGCTGTCCTGTTACTCGGCGCATGCTGGTCGCGCGCCGCGCCGGAGGCGCCCGCGCGCCAACCGCTGCGGATCTCGCGCACCAACTTTCTCGCCGACGCGCGAGCGGAATGGTCTGGCAATATTGCCCTCCCCGGCCAGCGCGACCTCTTTCTGCATGCGCCGCAGACGGCCGCCTGGGCCGACGGGCACGCCATCGCGGGACATCTTGTCTGGCCCGCGGAAGCCCCCCGTCACGCCCAGCTCATGGCCTTCATGAAGGATCGCGACGGGCACTGGTTCCAGAAGCTGCGCGCCGAGCCGTTGCATCCCGGCACCAACGGATGGTCCTTCGATTTCTCCGCCGAGGCGCCTGACTGGAGTCCCGTCGGGCACCACCTAGTCTGGAACTACCGCGTCCGGCTCGCGCCCCAGATGGTCGGCCTGCGCATCTTCTCGCTGAACGAGGCCTACACGGGTGCGTGCCAGGTGGCCGGCACGGTGCTCCTCGCCACCAACCGCGTCGCGATGCCGCCAGATATCCGCAACGTGCGGCCGAACAGCCTAAGCATCCCCTGCCACGGCCTCTTCGAACTGCGCTTCGATCTGCCCGACCGCTACCGCAATCCATTCGATCCCGCGGTCATCGACGTGACAGCCCTCATCGAGACGCCGGAAGGGCGCACCAACAGCGTCCACGGCTTCTTCATGCAGGACTACTTCCGGCTCGTCGACGCGGTCGGCGAGCAACTGGTTCCTCAGGGACGTCCCGAGTGGCGCGTGCGCTACACGCCCAGGACACCCGGCCTGCACCGTTACGTGATCACGGCGCGTGACCGTGACGGCATGGCCACCTCAACCCCTGGCGCCTTCGAGGCGCGCGCGTCCTCGGGGCCCCGGTTCGCGCGGGTTTCTCCCAGGGACTGGCGCTTCTTCGAGCTGGACGACGGCAGCCCCTTCTTCCCGATCGGCCACAACACGCGTTCGCCCTTCGACACGCGCATGGACGAGCAGTTTCCCTGGCGCTTCCGCCATCCCGAGGGCACCTCCGCCTACCAGCGCTACTTCCGCAACATGAGCGCGGCGGGGGAGAACCTGGCCGAAGTCTGGATGTGCCAGTGGTCGCTCGGACTGGAATGGTCGACCGTCTCGCCCGGCTACCACGGCCTGGGCGACTACCACCTCGGCAACGCGTGGGAGTTGGACGAGGTGCTGCGCTGGGCGCGCGAGTCGCGCCTGCGGATCAACCTCGTGCTCAACAACCATGGACGCGCGGGGCTGGGCTACGACGCCGAGTGGGAGGACAGCCCATACAACACTGCCCGCGGCGGCTTCCTGCCCGCGGACGACCCCATGCAGTTCTTCTCCAGCGCCCGCGCCATGGCCCTGCAGCGCCAGATCATTCGCTACATCGTGGCGCGCTGGGGCTGGGATGCCACCATCTTCGCCTGGGAACTCTGGAGCGAGCTCGACCTCGTCGGCGCCCATGGCGCGAAGCCGCCGCCGCAGAGCGACCCGCGGGTTATCGAATGGCACCGGCAGATGGGC
>CAYPJN010000342.1:0-3437 GCA_964411055.1 uncultured Lentisphaerales bacterium
CCACCTGGCGGCGCGCGTGCTGACCGACGATCCGCCGGCGCTCACTGTCACGCCGGGGGAAGCCTGCTGGATCGGCTGCCTCCGTCCGCGGGCGGTACGGGCGCTGCTGGCCCACGCCGGCATCCGGCTGGAACTGGCGCCGGTCAACTGGCTGTCGGACATCCCGGCCCCCGCGCCGCAGTCCGGTGCCGGGCCGGGAAACCCCTGGTTCCCGGTGATCGACCGCGACCGCTGCCGCGACTGCGACCAGTGCCGCCAGTTCTGTCTCTTCGGCGTCTACGAGCGGGACGATGCCGTCGGAGTCGTGGTGCGGCATCCCCTGAACTGCAAGCCGGGGTGTCCCGCCTGCGCGCGCCTCTGCCCGGAGCGGGCGATCATTTTCCCGTTCTGCCCGGAGTCGCCGATCAACGGGGATCAGCCCGCGGCGGACGCGCCCCCAACGGCGCCGCTGACGTTCGAGCAGCTTGCGGCCCGGCGCCGCGGCGCCGTCTCGCGCAAGGCGCTCGACGCCGCGCTGGCCGCGCGCGCCGCGCGCCTGGAGCCGCGCCCGTAAGGGAGTTTTTACGGCTGGCAGGCGCAGGCGGTGTTCTGCTATTTTGTAAACTGATGAATGGGCGCTGCCCGTTGGCGGCGTTGCGGGCCGGACATTTGAGGGGAACTCATGAAACGCATTCCGATCGGACTGGAACTCTACTCGGTACGCGAGGATTTCGCGCGCGATCCTGCGGGCACGCTGCAGGCCGTGAAGGCGATGGGCTACGAGGGCGTGGAATTCGCCGGTCCGCCGGCGCTTTCCGGACTGGCGCTGCGCCGTCTGCTCGACGAGAATGGCCTCGCCTGCTGCGGCTGGCACACCCCGTTCGCGGCGGTGCAGCCGGGGACTCTGACGGACACCATCGCCCTCAACCGCGAGGTGGGCAACCGCTACATCGTTGTTCCCGGGCTGCCGGCCGAGAAGACCCGCACGCGGGCCGACTGGCTGGCCATGGCCGCGTTCTTCAGCGGGCTGGCTGCGACGCTGGCCGACGAGGGGATGCACGTGGGCTATCACAATCACTCCAGCGAGTTCAAGCCCCTGGCAGAGGGGGAAGAGGCGGCCTGGGACGTGCTGTTCGGGCACGCCGATCGGCGCGTGGTCGCCCAGCTCGACACGGGCAACGCGCTCTGCGGCGGGGGGGACTGCGCCGCCCTGCTGGCGCGCTATCCCGGCCAGGGAAAATCCATCCACCTCAAGCCCTTCCGGAGAGTGCCGGCGGGTTCCGACGTCAACGCGGGCTTCCGCCCCCTGATCGGGGACGACAGCGTGCCCTGGAACGATGTGTTCCGGCTGTGCGACACCGTCGCCGGAACGCAGTGGTTCGTCGTGGAATACGAGAGCGACGCGCATGCGCCGCTGAAGGCCGTCGAACTCTGCCTGCAGCGTCTCCGTGCCATGGGCCGCTGAGGCCTACGGCACCAGCAGCGTGAGATCACGGAATTCGGCGGTGGCCATCGCGCCGGGCTGGTGCGAAGCGACAGCCAGTCCGACGCGCACCGTCGGGGCGAGGTCCAGCGGGCATTCGGCGAAGGGCTGCCACGTCGTGCCGTCGCCGGAGATCGCCGCCAGGAAGCGCCGGCCATGCCGGACGATCCGCAGGCGGCATGGCAGGAAACTGGAGGACGCGGCGAGCTCCACGGGTTCCGCGGCACTTCCGCGCTCGCGACGGTAGAGTGCCGCTCGGCCGTCTCCCCGCAGGCCGAAGAAGAGTCCGGGGGCATCCGTCTCGCGTCCGTTGCGCACCAGCAGCCCGGTCAGGGCGTCGGCGTCGGTCGTGGCGATCGCGCCCAGTTCCGCCGCGAAGGAGAAGTCGCCGGTGACTCCGGCATGGACATAGCGGCAGTCGTCGCGGTCCAGCATGAGGCCGGCGCCATCGCTTAGAACGAGCAGCGCGCCCTGGCGCCAGACGGTGCTGCCGCGCACGCTCGCGCCAAGATTGACGCTGAACCAGCCGGGCTCGATCCGGCGGGTGAAGGCCGGCGGCTCGGGAAGCGGAACGGGCAGGCCGGGCTCCGCGAAAGGCTGCAACGTTGCCGGTTCGTCCGCCGGAGCCGTGCCGGGAGCCGCGGTGGCCGCAGGCGTGCCGTGCGGCGCCACGGAGCGGCGCGCTGAACCATGTCCCAGCAGCATGTTGAGCAGCACCGCCGCCTCGACCAGCGTCACGGCCACGAGCGCCGCCAGACCCGCGCGCCGCCGCCGCGGGGCGCGGCGGAGCGCGGCCGCGGATTCTGGTGTTTCCTGGATTGGAGGGGCTGGCGGCGCCTCCAGATGCCGGATCTGCGCCTGGATATCGTCGGCCAACGCGGCGCAGTCCGGATGGCGTTGCCTGGGATCGGCGGCCAGCAGGCGCATGACGAGCCGCTGCGTGCCCGGCGAGATTCGTGGATTGTGGTGTCCCAGCGGCTCAGCCGGCCCATTGAGGCGTGCGCGCACGACGTCGGTCGGCGTGCTGCCGGCGAAGGGCGGCTTTCCGGCCAGCAGGTGATAGAGTGTTGCGCCCAGGCTGTATAGGTCGGTCTGGCTGTTGTCGACCGCGCCACGGAGGAGTTCGGGCGCGATGTAATGCGGCGTGCCGTGGATCGCGCCGCTGCCGTCGCGCCGCGCCATTCCGGAGAGGCCGAAGTCGACCAGCTTGGCCCGTCCCTCCTCGTCGAGCACGATATTGGCGGGCTTGATGTCGCCGTGCGTCAGTCCCCTGCGGTGCAGCAAGCCGAGGCCGCCGACGATCTCGGCGGCGATCCGCAGCGCGGCGTGCTCGTCGATCTTCCCCTCGCGCCGCAGTCGGGCATCCATGTCCACGCCGTGGACCAGTTCCATGACCAGGTAGGGATGGCCGTTGGAGAAACCCAGGGCATGCACCTGCGCGACATGTGGATGCGAAATGCTGGCGGCGGCACGGGCCTCCTCTCGCAGCCGCTCGGCATGCTGCTCGTCGGCGGTATGCGCGCTGTGGACGACCTTGATCGCGACGTCGCGCTTCAGCGCCTCGTCGCGCGCCCGGTAGATCTGGCCCATGGCGCCCTCGCCGATGCGCTCGACGATGCGGAAGCCGTCCAATTGGCCCGGAACGAGGATGATGGAGCCGCACGCTGTGCAGGCGGTGGTGGATAGGGGCACGGCGACGCCGAAGCGCATGGCGGCGCCGCATTTGGGGCAGGTGCCGTCGGGAACCGGCCGGGCGACGATCCCTGTCGGCGGGGTGCGTCCCGCGCCGGCCTTTCCGGCGTCTGATCCCGCTCCGGGCCCGGAGTCAACTTGACTCGCCTTCGGCGAAACCAGGCGCAGGGCCTTGCTTGGATCGTTCATGCGCGCGATTGTCGTCTCCAACCGCCACCAGGCGGCGTGAATGGCACCCCCGGCGCGACTCGAACGCGCGACCCGCAGCTTAGAAGGCTGCTGC
>CAYPJN010000343.1:0-3433 GCA_964411055.1 uncultured Lentisphaerales bacterium
CGGCCGGCTACGCAGGCACCTTTGTCGCCCAGTACCACGGCGCCGGCGACCGGCGCCAGTGCATCCGCGTCACCTCCCAGGGCCTCTGGATCGCGCTGGCAAGCCTTCCCTGCCTGCTCCTGCTGATCCCCGCCGGCAACTGGCTGATGTCGCTCATCGGCCACGCGCCCGAGGTCATGGCCGAGGAGCGCATCTATTTCGGCTGGATGATGCGCGGCGGGTTCCTCGCGCCGCTCGGTTGGGCGATCGGCGGCTTCTTCACCGGCCAGAGCCGCATGCGCCTCAACACGCTGGCCAACATCGCCGGCGCCGCGGTGAACGTCGTCCTCGACTACGCCATGATCTTCGGCCGGCTCGGCTTCCCGGCCATGGGCATCGAGGGCGGCGCCATCGCCACCGTCACCGCCAGCGCCGTCGCGCCGCTGATCCAGCTCGCCTGCTTCCTGCGCGACCCGGAAGTCCGGCAGCTCGGCGCCCGCCGTGTCTGGCGTCCCGATTTCGCCCTGCTGGGGCGCATCCTGCGTTTCGGATTTCCCGCCGGCCTGCACCTGATGGCCGACGTCACCGCCTTCGCGGCCTTCGTCATGCTGACCGGCCGCCTCGACGCGCTCTCGCTCGCCGCCAGCAACATCGCCCTCAGCATCAACTGGCTGGTAGTCTGCCCGCTCACGGGGGTCGGCGGCGCTGCGGCGATCCTCGCCGGGCAGCACCAGGGCCGCCGCGACAGCGACGCCGCCGCGGCGGCGGGCTGGACCGCGCTGGCGCTCGCCGGCGGCTTCATGGCCGTGATGGCCTTCGTCTTCCTCCTCGGCTCGGATCCCCTCTTCCGCCTCTTCTACGCCGCCGATGCCAACTTCACCCTGGGACAACTCCAGGCCATCGGCTTCCCGATGATGGTGGCCATGGCCCTCTGGGGGCTCTTCGACACCGCCAACATCGTGCTGACCGGGGCGCTGCGCGGGGTCGGCGACACCCGCTTCGTCATGATCTACATGCTGGTCATGGGCTGGGGCATCTGGATTCCCGGCGAATTCCTGATCCTTTACCGCGGCGGCACCATCCTCCACGCCTGGTACTGGCTGGCCGTCTACGTCGCCCTGCTATCCTTCGGCTTCCTCTGGCGCTGGCGCGGCGGACGCTGGCGGGCGATCGACCTGCTGCGCCATGCGCCCGAGAAGTGACGTTCACACTGACGATCATCCCGCGGAAACTGGCGCCGTTTCTGGCCGCCCATCGTGAGCGGCTCAGACTCCTGCATGAGTGGTTAGGCTTCCCGTTCTGCGGGCGACGACACTCAACCACGACGACGACAATCAACCCCTGGCGATAAAACTCGCCGTCCTGTTCGATCACCTTTTCCAGTGCCGCAAGCGGCGGGCTCTGCTACAATGGCCACGTCGTTTCTCCGCGGCGCGGGCTACTGGCCGCTGTGGCTGGAAAGCGCGCGGCGGCCGTTCACGAGCAACATGGATCCCATTCGAAACCGGGCGTTCAAGCATGCCGAGCAGTTCCTGGGGCCGGGCATTCTGGGCCTGATCCTGCTGGGCTGCCTCGTGGTGCTGCGGCCGTTTGTCTCGGCCATTCTCTGGGCGGCCATTCTCTGCTACGCGACCTGGCCGGCCTGCGAGTGGCTCGTGCGCCGCATGAAGGGCCGCCGCCCACCCGCGGCCCTGCTCATGACCTTCGTGCTCGTGACGCTGATCGCCCTGCCGCTCGCGCTCGTCGGCGGTTCGCTCGCTTCCGGCGTCGAGCACCTGCTGGCGGTCGTGCGCAGGGTCAATGCCGAAGGCCTGCCAACGCCTCCCGAATGGCTGGCGACCCTGCCGTGGGTCGGCGGCTACGTGAAGGCGCACTGGGCGGACCTGGCGCTCAACGCCGACCGCACGACCGATCTGTTGCGCCAACTGCTCGTCTTCTCGCGCGGCAGGCTGCTGCGCAACAGCCTGCACCTCGGCCAGGGCATCGTCCAGGTCTTCCTAAGCATGGTGGTGGCCTACTACTTCTACCGCGACGGGCACCAGGTGGCCCGGCGCGTGACCGACGCCAGCAACCGCGTCGTCGGCGAATACACGCAGCACCTCTTCGCCCTTGCCGGCACGACCGTCCGCGGCGTGGTCTACGGCCTGCTCGGAACAGCCCTCGGTCAGGGCATCGTGGCGGCTATCGGCTTTGTGATCGCCGGGATTCCGGCGCCCTTCTTCTGGGCGCTGATGGTGGCCCTGCTCTCGGTCGTTCCCGTCGGCCCCCCGCTGATCTGGGGCGGTGCCACGGTCTGGCTGCTGCTCCAGGAGTCGTACGGCTGGGCGATCTTCATGGCGCTTTGGGGCCTGGTGGGCATCAGCGGCATCGACAACGTGCTGCGTCCCTACCTCATCAGCCGCAACGCCAAGCTCTCCTTCCTGACCGTCCTGCTGGGCGTGCTGGGGGGCGTCGTGGCCTTCGGCCTGATCGGCATCTTCCTGGGTCCCACGCTGCTGGCTGTAGGGCTCAACATCGCCAAGGAGTTTGCCGGCCGCGGACGCAACGTGACGACCGCCGTCGCGCCGTCCGAACCGGTCCCGGCACCGGCCCCGCCTTCCCCGGCGACTGCGGCTCAGTAATACCGGATACGCAGCGAAAGATTGGTCGATGCCGCGCGGATCAAAATGGTGGCATCGTGAAAACGGGGAGCGGCCCGGGTTACCCGTTCCCCGGACCCGGAGACCGCGAAGCCTTCTCGCGGCAGACCCGGAAACCTCCGATCCATGCGGCCATTCCGGTTCTCGTCGTGCAGCACCGCCACGGCATAGACACCTTCCGGCACGCGGGGAAAGAGCACCGACACGCACGCGCCCGTTGCCGGCGCGGTTGCCGTGAAGCGGGCTTTACGGTCCGCGTCCGGGAAGCCATCCTCCGTGGTGAAGAGCGCGAACCGGACGACCCCGTTGGTGTTGCGCAGACCCGCGGCGTCGACCCGGAAACGGGGCACGCCATTGCTCGCCGCCGGCGCCGCAGGCAACCGCGCGGGCAACCATGCGACGAAAATCAGCACCAGCCGGCGGATACAAATCCCGGAACCGGCGGTTCGCGGGCGCCGCACGGCTTTGCGGCGCCACCCGCTGCGGCGCGCGGCGCTCATGGATTTGGCGCCGCCTCCGTAAGATTCTCCAGGAACCGGAAGCACGCATTGAGATCCACCTCGGTGTCGGCGCAACCATCCTTGGAGAGGGGCAGGAAGGCCACGGGGACACCCATCCGCTCGCACACCTCGATGCCGGCGACGCCCTCGGCCTGGCAGGCGACACCCAGGACGGCGCCGGGATGCTGCTCCTCGATCAGCCGGATGATGGCCCGTCCGCCCTTGAGCACATGCACGCCCAGATAGCCCAGATCAATCGCCTTGCGCCGGATGGGGCCGATCGGGCAGGCGTCGCAGTCGGCGCAAAAATACTGG
>CAYPJN010000344.1:0-3432 GCA_964411055.1 uncultured Lentisphaerales bacterium
TGATCACGGCGATGTCGGTGAGGTTGGCGCCGCGGGCGCGCATGGCCGAGAAGGCGGCGTGGCCCGGCGTGTCGAGGAAGGTAATCTTCCGTCCGGCGACCTCCACGGAGTAGGCGCCGATGTGCTGCGTGATGCCGCCGGCCTCGCCCGACGCGACCTTGGTCTGGCGGATGTGGTCCATGAGCGAGGTCTTGCCGTGGTCGACATGGCCGAGGAAGGTCACGACGGGGGGCCGCGGCTTCATGTCCTCGGGCTGGTCCTCGGGGATGTCGTCCTCGGCATCGAGGCGGCGGATGGCGGGCTTGCGCGTCGACGAGCGGCGTGTCCGTTCCAGCTCGACCGAGTAGCCGTACTTCGCGGCGATCTTGTCGGCCTTCTCGATGTCGACGCGCTGGTTGATCGACACGAGGACGTTCAACTGCATGAGGTCGGCGATCAGGCGGTTGGGCCGGAGGCCCATCATCTCTGCCAGATCCTTGACGAGCGTCGGGCCGCGCAACTGGAGCACCTTGTCGCCGGCGGGCGCGCTGGCGACCACGGGCGCGAAGCGCGGCTTGGCGGCCGCGGCCTGGCGGCCGGCGGCGGCGCGCGCGGGCGCTTCGGCGGACGGCTGGCCGCGCACGATGGACGACTGGCCGCGCACGATGGACGGCTGGCCGCGCACAATGGACGACTGGCCGCGCACGATGGAGGGCTGGCCGCGGATGGCGGCGCCCTCGCCGCGGCGTCCCGGCGCAACGGCGGACTCGGCGGCGCGGCCGCGCCTGGCGGGCGCCGCGGGCGGCGCGGCGCGCTCACCGCGGGCTGGCGCCGCGGGGGCCGGGCGGGCCGCCGGGGCGGATGGTGCGGCGGCCGCGCGACGGCCCGACGGCGGGCGCGGCAGGTCGGCCTCGCGCGTCTCCTTGGGGCGCATCGGGTGCGCCTTGGCGACCGGCGGCACTTTGGCCTGCCGCCCGAGATAGGCCGTGGCGATCTCCTCGTCGGGGTCGATGGCCTCTTCGGCCGATGCCCGCGCGTCCCGCTCCTCGGGCGCCTCGGCCTTGTCGCCGGACTCCAGTGTCTCGGTCGCCGCGTGGATAATGACCTTCTCCTCGGCCGCGGCGGGCGACAGGGGTTCGATTTTGAGCTCCCCGCCCGCCAGCGGCAGTTCCGCGGCGGGGGCCGCGGCAGATCCGGGTGCGGCGGCGGGCCGGGCTGCCGGGCTGCCGCCCCGCGCCCGGGCATCAGCCTCGCGGGCGCGGCCGATGGCGGCCGCCAGAGCCTGCCGCTCGGCGGCGGCCCGGTCGTCACGCTGCCGGGTGGCGCGTTCGCGCTTGGCGGCCAGGCGCGCCTGCGCCGCATCCTGCCCGCGCCGCGCCTCGGGCGGGCGCTCGGCCAGGTGGCGCTTCAGCGCCTGGATATCGTCGTCGTCCAGGCGCGACAAGGTCGAGTGCGCGTCCAGGTCCAGCGCCCGCGCCACGCGCAGCAGCTCGCCGCTCGTCGTCTTCAAGGCCTGTGCCAGCTCGAATATTCTCATGAAACTCCATCCTCTGCGTCGGTCGTGCCTTGCCTGGCGATGCCCAGCGCGTTGGCGGCCTCCCAGATCCTGCGGACGGCCTCCTCGGGAAGCCCGGTGACCTCCTGGAGATACGGCACTTCGACGTCCAGGATGCCCTCGGGCGTCAGGAAGCCGTTCTTGACCAGCACCTCGGCCTCGTCGCGGCCGATGCCCTTGACCGCCGCCAGGGCGTCGATGGCCTGCGCCACGCGCGTCTCGAAGGACTCCTCGACGTCCGTGCGCTGAATGTCGACCTTCCAGCCCAGCAGCTTGGAGGTCAGGCGCACGTTCTGCCCCTGGCGCCCGATGGCCAGCGAGAGCTGGTCGGGATCGACCATCACGCGCAGCATGCGCGAGGCCTCGGAGACGACCACGACGCTGGCCAGCCGCGCCGGCGAGAGGGCCTGCATGGTGTACTGGCGGATCTCCACGTGCCAGCGGACGATGTCCACGCGCTCGCCGTTGAGCTCGCGCACGATGTTGCGCACGCGCGTGCCGCGCAGGCCGACGCAGGCGCCGACCGGGTCGACCTTGTCGTCATGCGAGCGTACGGCGATCTTGGCGCGGGTGCCCGGGTCGCGGGCGACGCCCATGACCTCGACGATGCCGTCGGCGATCTCGGAGACCTCGATGCGGAAGAGGGCCTTGACGAACTCGGGGCAGGCGCGCGAGAGGATAACGCTCGATCCGCTGACGCTCGGCTGCACCTTGTGGACGTAGGCGCGCAGGGTGTCGCCGATCTCGAACTCCTCCTTGGGGATGCGCTCGCGGGCCGGCAGCAGCGCCTCGACCCGGCCGATGTCCAGGATCAGGTCGCGGCGGGCGATCTGGCGCACCGTGCCGCTGACCACCTCGCCGATGCGGTCCTTGTACTCGATGTAGGCATTGTCGCGCTCGGCCTGGCGGATCTTCTGCATGATCATCTGCCGGGCGTTCTGCGCGCCGATGCGCCCTATCTGGGCCGGCGGCAGTTCGACCTCGATCTCCTCGCCGGCGACGGCGTCCGGCTTGATCTCGCGCGCCCTGCGCAGCGACACCAGGCTCGATCCGGTGTCGTCTTCCGAGACGATCATCGACTGGAAGGCCTTGACCGCCAGCGTCTTGCGGTCGATGATGACGCGCAGGCCGTCGGCGACGCCGAGGCTCTTGCGGGCGGCCACTTCCAGTGCGGACTCGATCGCCTGGATGATCAGCTCGCGGCTGACGCCACGCTCGCGTTCCATGTAGTTGATGACCGTCAAAAGCTCGTTGTTCATAACGCTCATGTGCCACCCGACTCGGCCGCGCGGCTCTCTCTGGTTGTCACCATAGAACAAACAGGGCGGGCGCAAGCCCACCCCTGGGTCGCAAATCCCTTGTTAGGAGGAAGTTTGATAGTAGCCGGACTTCAATAATATGTCAACGCCAATGACGGGACCCCAGACTGCGACCCTAAACTGCGAGAGAGAGGCGCGAGATGAGCGCGAGGGGGGCGCGAGGGGGGCGGAAGGGGGGCATGCAGGGACGCCACACCAGTCGGTTCGGTATCAGAATGAACGCACGGGCAGGAGAGCCTGCCCTTCCGGGCACCGTTTTCGATAGCGATTGCGATTTCGAGGACCAAGGCAGAAAGACGGAAGCCAACCAGTTGGTCCAGCCGACCTCGAACCGCTTCTCTCGCAGAATTGGGATCCGCTGTTGACATGTTCCCATGCCCGTCTCTAAAATAGTTTGTATTGGCAATTGAATACTGTCACATTGGGGAAAGGGTTCAGGGTTCAGGGTTCAGGGTTCAGGGTTCAGGGTTCAGGGTTCAGGGTTCAGGGTTCAGGGTTCAGGAGATTGGGCCCAAGGTTAACAAAGCCCGCCAGCCAGCGGCCAGCGCAACGCTGGCCGCTGGCTGGCGGGGTAAGTTG
>CAYPJN010000345.1:0-3424 GCA_964411055.1 uncultured Lentisphaerales bacterium
TCAGTTGCGAGGATCTCAAGACGCGCACCGTGAAGTTCGCCGAGAAGGCCAAGGGGCGTACCGCGCGCAAGAAGATCATCTCCCTGACGGGCGTGGCTCTCGCCGGCTTCGACGAGAAAGCCGACCAGGAGCAGGCCGTGACCCAGGCCGCCATGAAGGCGCTGGCCGTGGTCGCGAACAAACTGGGCAACACCTATCCGGTGGGCGGCGCGGTCATCGGCTGCTCGACGTCGGGCGAACGCCTGCAGATGGACAAGGGTTTCGAGGACGGCATCGGCAAGAACCAGCAGTGCGTCGTGTTCGTCAACGACGGGGGTGTCGATATCCCGCTGGCCCTGGCCGAGGCGAATCCCGCCTCGGATTCGGCCAACCTGACCGTCTACAAGTGGAACGACAAGGATCCGGACGCCAAGCTGATCCTGGCCGAATTCCGGGCGGATCCGAAGGGCTATTTCGGCAAGAACAAGATGTACTCCGTCGGCTACGGCCTGCCACTCCCGCCCGAGTGGGAGAATGCCTATGCCGACAGCATGGACGAGCAGCAGCGCCTCGGGCGTTGACGGCCTAACCGACCTTGATCCGCCTGGCAGCCCTCTGCGGACCCCTGTGTGCCGGCGGGAAAAGGAAAGGACTTATGAACACAAGGGATCGCTTGCGCCTGGCGACGATGCTGGTTCTCGGTGTGTTGACCGCCGGAACCGCGGCAGAAGTGGATTTGGAGCAGGCGGCGCAGCGGCTGTTGAAAACCGGCGCCGACACGCTGATCGGCCAGTCGGACGACACGGGCGCCTTCCTGCTGGTCCTGTCGCCCGTGCCGGCGGCGACAGGAGGCCAGACGCTCCAGGAGTCGCTGGCTCTGTCCATGATCCGCGGCAAGCGGAAACTGGCCGGCATGCTCGGCGAATCGGCCACCGCATCCGAGGAATCCGCCTCGTCCGTCGTGACGTTCATGGAGAACGGCACGGAGAAGACGACGACCGCCGACGAGGTGAAGTCGCTCATCCGCATCGATGTGGACCAGGTGCTCAAGGGGGTGCGCATGCTGCGGACGATCACCGGGGACGACGGTGACTACCTGGTGCTGTTCGCCAGCCAGAAGACGCTGAATGCCTTCCAGGAGCTGCAGCAGGCACGGCAGGAAGAGTCGCCCAACACCGTGAAGGCGGTGGGTCTGGCCGCCGTGATTGACGCCAACATCCCGCAGGCACGCGACAACGCCATCCGCAGCGCACAGTCCGCGGCCATCGAGCAGGTGCTCGGCGCCTTGGTGACGGCGACGGACCAGGCGTCGAACGACAGGGCGTTCGCCAAGGTGTTTTCGAGCTCGGGCGGATGCATCAAGCAGTACCGCGTGATCGAGGAAGGGCCGCTGGGAACGTCCAGCTACCGGGTGGCCCTGGTTGCCGAGGTCGCACGTGACGAGCTGCTCAAATCGTACGACGCGATCCTGGCCTCGATGGGCGACATCAAGTTCTATGTTGAATCGGGGCATCCCTGGGTGCGTAATCTGCTGACGGAGAAGTTCGTGGACTGGGGATGTCCCGTCACGGAGGACCGCGCGAAAGCCGCCTACGTCATCGCCTGCCACGGCGCCTTTGAGGCGGTCACGCACCCGGCCGACGGGCGCACGGGAACGCGCGTGAGCCTGTCCATCCGGATTCTCGATGCCCAGACCGGCGCTGAGTTGCTGACCGCCGTCAACGACCCACGCAAGGCCACCTCCTTTGTGGGCGCCGAGAACCGCCGCAAGCATCTCGCCGCCGAAATGGCCATGAAGGAGATGCACGGCAAGCTGCACGCAAAGTTGCAGCGGATGATCGGTAAAATGGCGGCTTCTGGCCGCGACGTCCAAATCCGGCTGGACAACTTCACGGCCGCCCGCCAGGCCGCGCTCGACGTGATCGCGGCCTGTGTACGGGAAACGCCGGGCTGCGGCGAGCCGAAGGTCAAGGTCGACTCCGCCACCCGCGAAGCCGTCATCACAGTAAACTATCAGGCGTCGACGGAGGCCCTGCGCGATTTTGTGACTGCTGCAATGAAGAAGAGATTGCCGGGCGCCCATGCGATTCCCGGTGAAGTCGGCCTCGATGCCAATGTCTGGAAACTATCGTGGTAGGAATGTCGCGCCGTTGGCCGGGTGGCCGCGGCGCTAGGTTGATAAGTGAGCTAATTTGATAAGTGGACAGGAGCAAGGCAATGTCTAAGAATCCCCTCTTCGCAGGAATCGTGGCGGTTATGCTGGCCGGCGGGTTGCCCGCCGTCGCCCAGAACAATGATCCCATCACGGCGCTGATCCAGTCGGAACTGACCGGCGTGCAGAACATCAAGAAGAACAACGACGGGGCGATCCGTTCGCTGACGGTCATAGGCCGGGCTCCGATCAGCCGGGCGCTGCCCATGGCCAAGGCCAAGCAGGTGGCCTCGGCGGCGGCGCTACGCAATGCGAAGGCCGAGTTCGCCAAGTTTCTGAAGACCGAGGTGACGGCTTCGTCCGCCCAGGATGGCTCCGTGACGATCGCGACCAAGGGCGCCGCAGGCGGCGACGAGGGCGATGCAAAATCGATCGAAACCGCCGATGCGATCGAGGTGTCGAGCGAGAAATACGCCGAGTTCGCCGCCGCCGCCATCACGGGCCTGCAGCAGATCGGCGCCGGGGTCTGGGAGGACAGCTATACCGTGGTGATGGGCTGGGACGTGGCCGCCGCCCGCCAGATCAAGCAACTGACGGGCCAGGCTCCGATCACCACGCCTCCCCCGACAACCGGGCCAACGGCCGAGATCCATCCGGAACCCGTGGCCCATCCCGCTGTCGAGCCGGGACAGAACAAGCCCGTGCAGCCCGCCAACAACGCCGCGCAGAACGCCGGCGATTTCTTCTGAGTGTCAACCTCGCGGCGTCGGTCGGTTCGCATCTGGCGCAGCCGAGCCGGAGCGGAAATGAAGCCCCCGTGGTCGATACTGGCCGTCTTCGGCTTGTGCCTGGGCGCCGCCGCGCAACCCGCGGTCTTCGCATTCCAGACACCGATCCGGGCAAGAGTCGAGGTCGCCGAGAAGCGGGGGCAGATCACGATGGCCGTCAGCCAGCAAGGCTTGCGGAGCCTGCCGGCGGCCAAGGCCCAATCGGTGGACATGCAACTTTCGGCGCGCTTTGCCCGCAAGGCCCTGCTATCTTATCTGGGTGGTTCATCAAACACCACGCTGGTAGTCTCGGGTATGGTCATGAAAGACAAGCCGGTGCGCGACCGATCCGGTCTGCGGGTGACCTACACCGTCCCCCGCCGCCAATGCCGTGTTGTGCAAACCAAGGCACCCGCCGACGCCACGGGCGTTCGGGAGGCCACCGAACCGTGATGGTCAATATCTGATGGACTACGACAGCAACAAGCGCCTGCTGGAGATCAAGGGCAGCGTGCCGATCGCGCTG
>CAYPJN010000346.1:0-3380 GCA_964411055.1 uncultured Lentisphaerales bacterium
ATGGCCGGGATAGGCGCGTATCAGCTCGTCGAGCGTGGCGGCCGCCGCGCGCCCGTCGCCGAGCCGTGTCTGCTCCATGGCCTTCTGGAAGAGCGCCTCGGGAACGGTCTCGTGCTTCGGAAAGCGCGTCAGCAACTGGTGCCAGTCGCGCAGGGCGGCCCCGGACTGGCCCGCCCGGGCCAGGCAGAGGCCTGAAGCGAAGAGCGCCTGGGGCGCCAGGGAATTGGTCGGCCAGCGCTCCACGAGATCGAGGTAGGCGCGCGAGGCCTCGGCCCACGCCTCCTGCCGCTGGAGCTGGTGGGCGAGGCGGTAGGCGGCGTCGGCCGCCAGCGCGCTCCGCGGCGCCTGGCGCACGAGCAGGCGGTAGAACTGGATGGCGCGCGCCGCGTCATCGAGGGCCTCGGCCGACTCGGCCTGGAGCCACAGGAGGTCGGGGAGCTGGTCGGCCGGTGGATCCGCGATGGCGTCGGCCTCCTTGAGAACCTGCGCGTAGGCGCCCTCCTTGAAGAGCACCAGCAGGCGCTCGAAGCGTGCGGCGGACGCGAAAGACGCGGCGGGGGCGGCGGACAGCAGCTCTCCGTAGCTCCGGAGGGCGTCCGCGCGGCGTTCGAGCTGGCGCTCGCAGTTGGCCTTGAGATAGAGCCACTCGGCGCGCGCGGCCGGCGGCTGATCCGCCGCCGCCGCGCCCGCGGCCGCGGTGCCGAGGGCGTCCGCGAAGCGCCCGATGCGGAAATGGGCCCAGGCTGAGGGCAGGGCGGCCTCCTGCGCGCGCAGGTCGCCGGGATGGCGCTCGGCGAGTTGCCGGAAGAGCCGCGCGCTGGTCTCGAACTGGCCGCGGGCATAGGCCAGCGAGGCCGCCTGGAAGAGGGCCTCGGCGCCGGTGCGCGCGTTGACCGGCTTCTCGGCGAGCTGTTGGTATAGGGCCATGGCGGCGTCGAGATCCGCCGCGCCGCCGCCGCGCGCCTGCAGTCCGGCGAGGCGCAGCCCGGCGTAGGCGGCCAGCTCGTGGCCCGGCTGCGACTCGCGCAGCCGGCGGTAGTGCGCCAGGGCGCGCGCGGCGTCGCCGGCCTGCTCGCGCGCCTCGCCGGCATGATAGGCGGCCGCGGCGCACAGGTCGGCGTTGGTCGCGGGCGGCTGCAGCGTCTCGAGCAACTCGGCGGCGACGGCGGCGTTGCCCATCTCCAGCACGATGAGCCCGCGCATCAGCACGGCGCGGTCGCGGTAAGGGCTCCCGGGCATCTCGGCCGCGAGGCGGCGGAAACTGGCCTCGGCCTCGGCCGGGCGTCCGAGCCGCCGCTGGCACTCGCCGAGCCGGAAGAGCACCGCGTCCAGGTCCGGCGGCGGCGGGCGGCGCGCGGCGAGGGCCGCGTATTCCGGCAGCGCCAGGGCGTGCAACCCGCGGCTGAAGAGGCCGTCGGCCAGGAGCTTGCGGTCGCCGGCATCGATGGCGTCGGCGGTGTTGGTCGCGCCCGCCGCGGCGGCCGCGGCGCACGCGGCCAGCAGGAGCGTCAGTATCCGCGCGGCGGCCGTCCGCCGCAGGCGCGCGGCCGCGTTCCGCCCGCGCGGCTGGCGGGGCTCCCTCACGGCGCCGCGCCCCCGTCCTCCGCACCGGCCGCGGCGGCGTTCTCCTCACCGCGGGAGGCGAAGGAGATGTTCCAGATGTCGGCCTGGCGGCAGATGTCGATGACGCCGAGGACGTCCGCGTAGGGCGTCTGCCGATCGGCGCGCAGGACCACCGGCTGCCCGGGGAAGTAGCGCGCCAGCCGCGCCAGCCGGTCCATCAACTGCGGCGGGTTCAGTTGGCGCTGGTTGAGTACGATGCGGCCCTCGCGCGTCAGGTTGATGATCACCTCGCCGGGCAGGCGGTCGGGCATCTTGCCCGACTGGGTCGTCGGCAGCACGATGTCGACCTCGTATTCCCATTGGGAGAAGACCGAGGTGGTGATGAAGAAGCAGAGCAGCAGGAAGACGACGTCGATCAGCGACGTGAACTGGACTTCCGGCAGCCGCGCGACACCCTTGCAGCGGAAGTTCATGCGCGCGGCCTCGTCATCAGGAGGGTCATGATCTCGGTGGCCGCCATCTCGAGCAGCGACACCATGCGCGAGACGCGGCGCCGGAAATAGGCGTAGAAGGCCATGCAGGGGATGGCGACGATCAGGCCGAAGATCGTCGTGATGATCGCCTGCGAGACGCCCTGGGCGAGGATCACGGGTTTGGCCGCGGCCACGTCCTGGGCGATCGAGCCGAAGGCCTTGAGCATGCCTAGCACCGTCCCCAGCAGGCCCAGCATGGGGGTGACGACGGAGATGTCCAGCAGGAACTGTGTCTGGGACTGCAGGTTCTCGGCCTGGCGGCTGCCTTCGGCCTCGACGATGTCCTTGAGCAACGGCACCTCGGTCGCGGGCACGCCGCGGATGTAGTCGAGCGCGGCCAGGGTCACGGACGCCAGGGGGCAGGCGCGCTGCTCGCAGGCGCGGCGCGCGGCGTTCATGTCACTCTCGCCGAGCCGGTCGCGCAGTTCGGAGAGCAGCAGCCGCGGCGCGACCTGCGTCGGGCGCAGGATGAAGAGGAAGTAGATCACCAGCATGCCGCCGAGAATCGAGAGCGCCAGTATGAACCACATGATGGCGCCGCCGTAGCGCCAGGCCTCGCCCCACGACATGCCGTAGGGGCGCGCGGAGGCGCCGGCCTCGCCGTTGACGGGGACGATCGCCTCGGCGAGTGCGCCGGCGGCCGTCTCGGGGGACGCTGCCGGCGCGACCGTCACGGCGGGGGGCGGCGCAAGCGGCGGCGGCGGCGGCTCGGGCGCCTGCGCGCGCGCGATGGCGGCGAGGACGGCCAGCAGCAGGGCCGCCGTCCAGACAAGGGTGTGGCGCGGGATTACCATGGAACTATGCTCCTTGCTGCGGTTTGCCTTTGGCCGGCGTCAGCGCCGGGTAGTCGAGATCCAGGAGTCTGCCGAAGGCCGCGTGGGCCGCGCGGCGTCGGCGGCACGCCGCGCGGCGGGCGGCGGCGGCGCGGGCGGCGAGTTCGGCGAGATTGAGGCCCGCGGTTGCGCCCAGGTGCCGTTTGGCCGCGACGGCCGCGTCGGGGTCGGCGCCGGCCAGCTTGGACAGGTTGCCGCGCACCTGGCGGTAGGCCTCGCGGAACGGCACTCCCCCGGCGACCAGCTCCAGCGCGCGGTCGGTGGCGAAGACCCCCGGCGTGAACGCGCCCCGCAGCCGCTCCGGACGCGCACGGAGCCCCGCGGCCAGCAGGCGCAGGATGCGCAGCGTGGCGCGGGTCGCGGACATGCCGTCCATGTAGATTTCCTTGGTCTCCTGCAGGTCGCGGTTGTAGCCGCCGGGCAGGGCCTTGACGATGGCGCAGGCGGCGGC
>CAYPJN010000347.1:0-3379 GCA_964411055.1 uncultured Lentisphaerales bacterium
GGCGCCGGGTGTGCTCGTGGCGCTGGCGGCCTTCGCGGGACAGACACGGCTCATCGACAACTGCGAGCTGTGACTACATCCGAAGAGGCGCGCGGGTTGCGCGTGGTGCTCGGATACCCTTGTCAGACGGCCCGGTGACGATGTACAATTGCATTGATGCGAACCGACGCATCGGCAAGGAATGAAAGGAGCAGCGCCATGACGCTATCACTTAAGAACATACTCTGTCCGGTCGACTTCTCGGCGACGTCCGAACTGGCCATGCAGTACGCGCTAGCCATGGCACGCATGAACGGCGCCTCGATAACCCTGCTGCACGTGGTGGCGCCGCCCATGGCTGCCCTGCCCGGCGAGGCGGGGCTGCTCGCCGTTCCCCAGGCCGATCTGCAGGAGATCACCGACGCCTGCCTGGCGCGCCTCGCATCCATCGCGGACGGATTCAAGGAGCAAGGCGTGCCCGTGGACTACAAGGTCGTAAGCGGCGTTCCGTTCCTGGAGATCGCGCGCTATGCCGACGAGCATGAAACCGACCTGATCGTGATGGGCTCGCGCGGGCGTACCGGCCTGAGCCACCTGCTGATCGGCAGCGTGGCCGAACGCGTGCTCCGCAAGGCCCCCTGCCCCGTGCTAACCGTCAAGGAGCGGATCAAGGCCGATCAAAAGGCGGGCGACTGACGCGGCGCGGCGCGCCGGAGATTGTTTTCCGGTTCAATCGCGCTAAGTCTGCCGGCACTCCTGGCCGGCCGCGGACAGACGTGCCCAGACGGCGCGCAGCGCCCTGTTGGTCTTACCGTCTGTTAGATCGGTTTCGATCACAACACGCGACGCCAGCCGCGACGTCATCGCGTCCGAAATCCAGTCGAACGTCTCCGGCGACGCACAGCGCGCCGCGAGGACGACGGAACGGTCGGCCCGGTACGGCGGCAGGACGCGTGCCAGCGTGCGTACGCGCTCGATCTGCGAGCGGAGCCTGCCAGCGGCAAATCGGCCGGCGTCCCTTGGGAGCCGTACCGCGACGGCCCCGCAGGGCAACCCCGGCAGCCACTGGCGCAGGGCCGCCGCCACGTCATTCAATCGGGCCAGGGCGACGGAGGGACCGGCCCAGACGACATACGGGTGACGCCCGGCCACCGCCGCCAGCGGGGCCATCATCCGGCGGTATTCTCCGTATCCCCAGACGCCCCATTTGACTTCATCGACGGCGTGGCCCACCATGACCCACTCCAGATGCGGTGCCAGGGCTGCGACCACCCGCTCGCAGAAGGCGGCCCAGCGTTCAGGCTCGCGCACCGCCGTGCGGCACTGGACGAGTCCGGCGGCGAGCGCATACCCCTCGCGAACCCATTTCTGCGCCACCGCCATTCGCTCCTGGAGCGCCGCCTCTTCCTCGTGCATGTAGAAGCGCATGCAGACCTGCCGCGGCGCCAGCTCGCGGACGAACTGCGACGTCTGCCTGAAAAGCGCCTCGGTTCCGCCGACCGCGATCACCGCCTCGCTGCCCGGCAGTCGTGGCGTGTCACCATTCCTTGCGGAAGCACCGCCCCGGAGGACGCCGCGCAGGACGTCAGCCGCGTGGACACCGAGCCGACAGGCCGAGCGCAGCAGGGGCGTGCGCAGACGGACTTCCCATGGAGCGATGGCCGCCAGCGGCTCCTCGGCCGCCGCGTCCCAGATCCAGTAGTCACGGCACGATGGATAGACGGCGTGCTGTGGTACATCGCCCATACCCGCCTGCCGCCGGTAACGCATCTCGCGCAGGGGATGGCGCAGGACGCGCGTCATGGTGTGCAAGGCGAAGATGTAGCGGTGCAACGCCTCCAGCAACCCGAACCAATGTGGAGTGGCGTCCTGCCAGTAATGGTCGAGAAAGCGCGCCAGCAGTCCGGAAGGCAGGGTGACGCGCGAAAGATCGCGGGCGCGGCCCCACCCCGACGGCGGCCGCCCGCAACGCGCCCGGTTGAGATCCACGAAGGCCACGGCGCGTCCGGCCGGCGCGTCGGGAGATGAGCCGCACAGCAGGATGTTCTGGTTGCCGAGGTCGTTGTGGCGGCAGCCGGCGTCGTGCATCCGGCGCACGGCTACGGCCACATGCCCCAGCAGCGCATCCAACGGCGCCGCCCCGGTGCCGTCGCCGAAGGCGGAAAGCAGGAGATCCTTGAAGCTCACGGTCTCCGCGAGGAACCGGGAGACGAAATAGCTCTCGGCCAGCCGCCGCCCCTCCCAGCGTTCGAGCACGGCCAGCGGAGGGGTGGTGCCAATGCCGTGCCGCGTCAGGTAGGAGGCGGCGCGGAAGGTGCGCGCGGCCTCGCTGCCGTGAAGCGCGTCCCATCGGTCTTTGAGCGCCGACTGCCGGCCAAAGCGCTTGGCGACGACATCGATCGTCCCGTCCCCGCAGGTGAGCGCCAGCCGGAAGGTCTGGTGTCGCCCCCCCTGGAGCCGCTCGCAGTGCCCGGTGGATAGGCGCGTGCCGAGTCCGGCCAGCGCGTCCGCCAGCCCGGGATGGCGCGCGGCGTCGAACACCTGCCCGCGGTAGGGGCCTATCTGCTGCCAGTCGGATCCCACCATAAGCGCTTCCGGTATGCACGCCATGGCTGGCGCCCTACTTGAGTTCGACCGCCAGCCGCTGGTTGAAGTCGTGCTGTCGCAGAGCCTTCAGCAGATCCTCCAGGTCGCCCTCGATGATGCTGGCCAAGTTGTAGAGCGTGAGGTTGATCCGGTGATCGGTCAGGCGGTTCTGCGGAAAATTGTAGGTGCGGATCTTCTGGCTGCGGTCGCCGGAGCCCACCAGGTCGCGGCGGCTCTTGCCCGACTTGGCCTCCTCCGCGGTGCGCCGCAGATCCAGCAGGCGCGAACGCAGGACATTCATCGCCTTCTCCTTGTTGCGGTGCTGCGAGCGCTCGTCCTGGCACTGCGCAGCCAGGCCGGTAGGCAGGTGCGTGATCCGGACGGCGGAATAGGTCGTGTTGACGCCCTGGCCGCCATGGCCGCCGGCACAGAAGATGTCGATGCGCAGTTCGTCGGCGGGGATGACGATCTCGTCCTCCTCCTCGGCCTCGGGCAGGACAAGCACCGTGGCGGCCGAGGTGTGGATGCGCCCCTGCGATTCGGTGGCCGGGACACGCTGCACCCGGTGTGTGCCGCTTTCGAAGCGCAGGGCGCCGTAGACGCCGTCGCCGGAGAGCATGGCGACCACTTCCTTGTAGCCCCCAATCTCGGAGGCGTTGGCGTCGAGGATGGCGACCTTCCATCCCCGGTTGTCGCAATAGCGGCTGTACATCCGCAGGAGGTCGCCGGCGAAGAGCCCGGCCTCGTCGCCGCCGGTGCCGGCGCGGATCTCGACGATCGCGTTGCGACTGTCGGCCGGATCCGGCGGCAGCAT
>CAYPJN010000348.1:0-3375 GCA_964411055.1 uncultured Lentisphaerales bacterium
CCAGCTTGCGGATGTCCTTGGCCGGCAGCACCTTCAGGAACTTCTCGCCGACCGGTTGCAGGGCGACGCCGTTCATGACGAGGGCCGTCTCGATCGCCTGGAGAAACTCCTCCGTCGAGAGTTCCGACTGGCTGCGCAGCGTGATCGTGGCCTTAGGCACGTCGGGAGCCAGCAGCAGGGTGCGGCCGGTCACCTCGGCATAGGTCTGGAGCACGATGTCCACCGGCGCGCCCTCGAACTTGAGCGCCGTGGTGTCGACCGCGCCGTCCGCCGTCCGCGCCGCGCCTGCGGCGCCAGACGCGTCCGCGGCGCCGGCAGCGTTGGCGGGCGCGGCGGGCATCGCCGCGCGGGCCGGCAGGCGCGGCGCCACGCCGGGCGCCGTCACCTGGCGCCGCACACCGGGCACCACGCCGGGAGCCGTCACCTGGCGCCGTACACCGGGCACCGCACCAGGCGCCACGCCGGCCGGAACCGGCAACGGCAAGGGAGCAGCGGCCGGCTGAACGCCGGGATCGGCAGGCTCCGCGGCGGGCGCGGCGACCTCATCCGGCTGCGCGGCGGCCTCATCAGGCTGCGCGGCGGGCGCTTCGGCCTGCTGGGCGACCGCCGGGACGAGAGCCAGCAAGGCAAGCGCAGCCACGCCGGAACGCAAGCTAGGGCAGATTGATTTCATGGCGTGTCATTTCCGTTGGCGCCCGGCGCGGGGACGGCGGCCCCCCGCAGGTAGGCGCAGTAGAGGGTAAAACTGCCGCGGAGCAGCGCGGGCTTGTTCGGCGCCGTGCGGATGAACATGGAGCGCACATCCAGCATGGCGCCTTCCGCCTGGAGATCATAGAGGAATCCGACCAGTCCTTCAAGCGACCCTTCCCAGTCCTTGCAGTCGATCGGCATCTCGTAGACGTCGCCGGCGAGCTTCTCCTCGCCGATCTGGGGCTTGATGATCGAGAGGTTGTTCTTGGCGGCCAGGCGATCCATGATCCCCAGCCAGTAGGTGTCGACCCGGCGCGCCGGCTCGAACACGGGCATCAGGTCCTGGAGCGCGGCGTACTGCGCCTCCCAGGAGGCCCGCTGGGCGACCAGCGCCTCGCGGTCCGCGAGGAGCGTCTGCTGTTCGCGCAGCGTACCGCGCATTTGGCGGAGCCGTTCCAGGCGTCCGCGCAGGGTCAGGCCAAGGCCCACGTAGAGGACGGCCAGCAGGGTCATGGCGAGCATGGCCTTCTCGCGGGTGGAAATGATCACTTGGCCTCTCCCTTGAAGCGCGCCTCGATCTCAAACCGGTAGCGCATCCGCGCGTCGCGCGTCGGGCCGCTGAGGCGGGTATTGTCGAAGCGCCCCGAGGCATCGAGCGCGTCCTTGAGCGCGTAGACGCGCGCCGGCTGCTCGGCATCGCCCATGAGCTTGACGGCATCGTCGCGGCGGTAGGTCAGCGACGCAAGTTCCATGCCGTCGGGCATGACGGTGCAGACGTCGCGCAATATCTCGAGCAGCGACTGCGAGCGGTCCATGTAGGCACGGATCAGCCGCACGCGCTGTCGAACGTCGGATACGGCGCGGTAGCCGTCCTCGCCGGCGGTGATGCGGGAGGCGACCGCCGCCGTGCGCCACCGGACCACGTGTGGCGCCGCGAAGAGCAGGCCGGCCAGCACGATCCAGAGGCCCACGGCCGCGCCGACGCCCGCGAGGAAGCGGCGCCGCTTGCGCAGGTCGCGCTCCTGGCTGCGCCAGGCCGGGGGCACCAGGTCGATCCGTCCGGCCTCGCCCTCACGCAAGGCGCAGCCTAGTCCGGGCTTGCCGAGTTCGGCGCGGTCGATCCACCGGAGTGCCGCCGTGCCGCCCGCCGCCTCCTGCAGCGCCTGCAGCCAGGCCGCATCCGGGCGGGCGGCGGAGACGACGAGAATGGCGCGCGGCAGGGACGGTCCCCCCTCCATCTCGCAGTTCAGCAGGGAGAGGGTCAGTTCGCGGCCGAGGTCGGCCGGCGCGAAGGGGATGCCGAGGCCGCGGGCCAGCCGCAGCTCGCCCCCTTCCGCCAACAGCAGGTCCCATTCGCCCCCCTGCTCGAAAAGCACGGCCGCCAGGCCGTCGGAGAGCGCCGTCAGCTTGAGCCCCTGAAGCTGGCGCCACCAGCCGAGAAGGCTTGCATCGAGCCGCGTCAGCCGCAGTCCAGCCCCGGCGAGTTCGCGGGCCAGGGCGTCGAGGCGCTCCTGGGGAATGGCGGCGGCGAAGAGGCGCACGCCGGACTCCTCCTGGGCAATGACCTCGAATCCGACGCTGAGCTCCTCGCCCGCACAGGGCGCGATCTTCTCCATCTGCAGGCGGACGATCGCCCCGAGGCTCTCGCGGTCGGCAGGCGGCAGCACGAGCACGCGCGTGATCAGGTCGCTGGTGGGCAGGGCCAGCGCACAGCCGGCCTCGATCCTGAGCGCGGCCCGCGCCTGGCGGAAGGCCGCGGCCCGCGCGGCGCCGGGGGCGTCCTTCCCTTCCCGCTCCTCCGCGTCCGCCGCGGCGCCGTCCGCCGGCGAGCCGGAGGCCCCGGTACCGTCCGCCGGAGCCGGTGAGACGGACAGCGGCCATGACAGGGCCGTCGCGGAGGGGCCACCCTCGCGTACACCGCCGGCAAGCGCGACACCGTGTAGCCAGTCGCGCTCGATCAGCAGGGCTGTCCGTTCTGATTCTGCCATTCTGTCCCGTCTTCTCTCCGCGCGTACGCCGGATGCCGCCCTACGGTTCTTCCCGCCAGCGCAGGATGCGCCAGATCTTGCCGTTCGAGTAGACCACGGCCCAGATCCGCCGCGTCACGCGGTCGATCGTCCCAACCGAGGTGATCCGGAAGACCTCCGACTTCGTCGTGACGAAGTTGCGGACCGCCGGATCGTCCAGCAGATCGCCCACGCGCGCCATGAAATCCTCGACACTGCGGTAGGACGAATCGTCCTCGTAGTCGCCCGCCCCTTCGTAGGAACTGCGCTCGCGCTCCTCGATGATCGCGTCGGCGCCCACTTCGGTGACGCCGGGAAGCGTCATCAGCACCGCACGGTTGTCGGCCCGCACGGCGTTGACGTTCACCTTGCCGTCTCCAAAGACAGTAAGCAAGTTCTGTACCCCGTTGGTGATGGCGATCTGCCGTTCCTTGGGATCCTCGGGGTTCAGGACACCACCTGATAGTATCGCTTCCCGGAAGCCTTTGACAAGCAGAAGCTCCCGGACAGTGTCGAAGGGCGCGTTGCGCGCCTGGTAGGGCGGTTCGAGCGTCTCGTAGTAGTCGGAGCTCTCGGCGCCGTCCTGGCGGGGGTTGCTGTCGGGATCGATCCAGTCGAAATACGAGTCGATCAGCTCGGGCCAGTAGTCCTCGGGCAGGCCGATGGCCTGGAAGATGCG
>CAYPJN010000349.1:0-3366 GCA_964411055.1 uncultured Lentisphaerales bacterium
TAGCGATAGCGATCCCGATAGCGATAGCGATTTGGATGAGACCAAGCCCCAACAAGGCGGCATTATGGTCAACGGCATCCGCATCGTATATTATATTCCTCCTCCTGATGAGTATAGACTTCATCATCGAACGGATTGAACGATGAACCAACGCCTCCTAGCCGAATTCGACACGATCCGCAGCACCACCCTGGCCGCGCGTTCCAGCACATGGCAGACGCTGCTGCGCGACCTGCGCAGAACCGCCCGGCGCGACCGCACCGTCGCGCGTTTTGCCAACTCATCCTCGTATCTCTTCTCAACCGGCGACCTCTTCTGGGCCGTGGATCCCGTGTACGCGATCGATCCCTGTCCGGCGGAAGAGTCCGAAGCCGTCGCGTCAGGCCTGCAGGATTTCGCCTTCATCGTTGTGACCCACTGCCATGCCGACCATCTGAACGTTCCATTGTTGCGCAGGCTGAGGAGCAACGGACGGACACGACTGGTGATTCCGGCATCCATTGCCGATCAGTTTCTACCGCTGACCGGAGGAGCCGGGGACGACGTGACCGTTCTGGAGGTTGGGGAGTCGGCGTGCTTGTCCGGTGTCACCCTGACCTGTCACCCGGGCTATCATGACGAACCCGGAACCGCAGGCTATCCATCCGGCTCCTTCCTGGTCTCTCTGCCCGACGGCATCAACCTGTTCTTCCCCGGTGATGTCCGCGACTATGCGCGCCGCTTGCCGGCCACCTTGCCGCCGATCGATTATGCCTTCGGACACGTCTGGCTGGGGCGGGGCAATTCGCTCGACGACGCGTTTCCGCTCGTCGACGACTTCTGCCGCTTCATGCTGCAATGCCGGCCGGACGTGCTCTTCCTGACGCATTTGCGCGAAATCTCCCGCGGAGCGGATTCCATGTGGCTGCCCCGGCATGCGGCTATGGTGCGTGCCCGCCTGTCCGAATTGGCGCCGGAGACCGTGGTCTCCATCCCCTCCCCCGGCGATATCTTTACGCTGACAAAGCCGTTCCGCCGCGATTTGTTCGCCGACTGGCCCCAGCGGACACGGCGTCAATTTCTCGATAATCTGGGCGTCTGCATACGTATGGAGCATTGGGCACAGGGGATGGACGCCGCGATCCGCGAACACGTGCCGGTGCTGGAACTCGCGGGTCCCCTGCCGCCCTGCGGCGATCGCGACCGGCTGGCGCTGCAACTGTCCCGCTGGCGCGCCGAAGGCGGGCGCGTGCTTTCGGCCCATCTGGCCGATATCCTGCCGGATACCGACAGGGCCGCACGTTACCAGGCCGCGTGCGCAGCCTTTCTCGAACTGGAAATCAACCGGGTGACGCAGCATGTCCCCCGCTGCTCCGTGGCGGAATACACAGCCGATCCGGACTGCGTCCTGAACCTCTTTGCCGACGCCTTGGCTCCCCTGATGCGGGCCAACATCACGATCGGCATCGAAAACTTGCACATGAAGCCCCGGACGCCGTCCGGCAATCTCCGCCCCTATGGCTTCACTCCGGACGAATGCCTATCGTTCATCGATGCGTTGCGCCGTCGCACCGGGTACGACGGCATCGGCATGCACTTCGACATCGGCCATGCCGCCACCAATCATCCGTACACCGAACAGTTCCCGACGGAGGCATGGCTCGCCGCCGGCCGCAACCTGATCAACGGCGTCCATTTGCACCAGTACGAAACAGCGCCCGACGAGCATAATTACTATCCGGAGGGACATTTTCACGTCAGCGGCCGGACGTCCGGATATCCGGATCTCTCCCCCCTCTATGCCGCGTGGGAGGCGGGGGTGCTCCGCGCGCCGCTATTTCTGGAGGTTCGCAAGGGGCCCGAACTCGACGCTTTCCCGTCGCTTGCCCGCCTCAGATCGTGATGGTGTCGTTCAGACGCCGGCGAGCCGGGCGACCCAGGCGCGCAGGCCGGCCACGCAGAGACTCCATTCGGCGGGTTCGCGGCGCAGCGCGAGAAAGCGGTCGTAGAGCTCGAAGTAGGCCTCCAGGAAGGTCTCGATGGCGAGCATGCGCTCCTGGAACTGGCCGTCGGGATCGGTCTGGTCGCCGGACGGCAGTTTGAGGCCGCGCACCGCGAAATCGGCATCGATCGTCGCCGTCCAAGTCTGCTCGCCGCGCGCCAGGGTGAACTTGGCGCGCTTGAGCTTCTTGCCGCAGAAGAGCGCCATGCCGGCCTCGCGGCTCAGCAGGGGCGATCCCTTGCGCAGCACGGCCTCGTGGGCGCCCTTCCCCTCGCGGAAAAATAGCAGCGGCCCTTCGAGCATGTAGCCGCACTCGTCGCCGTTCTTGAGGCGGAAGACACCGCCGTCCTTCTCCCAGGCGTACCAGAGCCATGTCAGGAAATCGAGTCCCAGGCTGAGTTCCATCTCGTTTTCGACGTCCGCGTCGCTGGTGAAGGAGGTCGGCATGAGGTCGGCCGCGTTCACCCGGGAGCGGAGCAGGGCCAGCGTCTCGGCATTCAGGAGCAGCGGCATCTGGCCGGTCGTCTCGCGGAAGAAGGGGCAGAAGCGGTCGATCTGCGCGTCGGACATGGCCTCGGCCAGCACCCGGTCGTTGCGGAAATCGGCCACCATGGCGGTTCCCGTGAGCGTCGGCGGCATGGTCGGCAGCAGTTGCGTCACCACACGGTCCCGCACCTCGCCCCGGGTCTTGCGGTCGAGGAAGGCCGCTCCTCGCGCCTTGCGCTCGATCTCCTCCTCGATCCGGCAGTAGGCGCGCAGGAGGGCGCCGGGAATCTTGCGTTCCGCGCGCATCAGGGCCAGGTGCATCCAGGAGGAGAAGACGCAGTTCTCCTCGGTCACCTCGCGGTCGAGCAGGTGCCGCCAGGAGACCCACCCTTGGATCGGGTCGCGGCTCAGCGACTCGATCGGCGGCGCCGCCATGGCGGCAAACTGCTCGATGCTGTCGCGCGTCAGGCCCTGACGCAGATGAAATATGCGGAATGAGACGTTGCCGCTGTCGAAACCCATGAAAGATCGTCCCTGCTGGTTGTAGATGGTGAAGAGAGTGTGAGCGGGAGAGCTTACGTGGCTTGGCCGGTTTTGGAAAGCAGGAAAGGAGTTAAGTCCGCCGGCAGCGGTGGGGCCGGACCTCCGGGACGGCCAGCCCGGAGCAGAGGCTTGCGGTCCCGGAGGTCCCGCGCCACTGGATCGCACTGGCGCTATGCGTTGAACAATCCCACGGCGGGGCAGATAGCGCGCGAGTCCATACTCACTTGAGAGTGGCGAGTTCTCGATGATTTCGCGAGCGCATTCCGCCTCTCGCGGGCTGCTCTTTTGCTCGTCAGCGGTTCGCGTTTTCAATTGCCCCCCGGTAGCCTGCTGATCGCCCGGCCGGCCTACTTTTC
>CAYPJN010000350.1:0-2169 GCA_964411055.1 uncultured Lentisphaerales bacterium
GTCGCAATGGATCAGCCCGACCTGCGCCCAGGCGTACTCGAGCGCCACGGCGACCGATTCCGCCACCGCCAGGGTCTCGGATGGATCGATGCGTCCCTTGCGCCGCAGCCATTTCTCGGCATCGTATCCGCGGGCGTACTCCATGATGTAGAAATGTTGTCCGCCCTGGTTGGCCACGTCGAAGACGCGCACCAGGTTCACGTGCGAGAGCTGCGCCGCCATGCGGGCCTCGACGACGAAGCGCTTGACGTCTTCGGCGTCGCGGGACATGACGGGAGACAGCACCTTCAGCGCGACCTCGCGGTCCAGCGAGTGCTGCCTGGCGGCCCAGACGGTGGACATGCCGCCCTGTCCCAGCAGGGCGCCGATGGTGAAGCCGTTCAATTGTGGGGGGGGCGGGGCCATCACTTAGAACCGCCGTCCCCCTGGCAGCGCCCGCACAGCATCCATCCGGAACCCCGGCAGACGGGACAGGCGCTCCCATCCTCCGTCGCGCGCCGGCGCTTGCGGCAGGCCTGGCACGGCACCACGCCTTCGCCGCCGCAGGCGCGGCAGGGGGTAGCCAGCCCCGTGCCCTTGCACTCCCCGCAGGCCACGGCGCCCCTGCCGTGGCACAGCTTGCAGTCCAGCGTCGCCGTGCCCTGGCACAGCGGGCACTTGACGCGCCGCGTCAGGGCGGTCTTGGGCGTCAGCGTGTTGCTGGTCGTCTCCTCGATCCAGCCGCCGCGGCATTTCCGGTTCGTGCAGGGCCGGCGTCCCGTTCCGCTGCAGGCTTTGCAGCGGGCCAGGCCGATGGCGGCGCACGCCGGACAGCCGGCGGCCGCCGTCCGGCGGACGGCGGCCAGCGCGCGCGGCATCAGTTCTTGCGCCCATTCCGGGGGGATCCAGGCCTGACCGGCGGCCACGCGTCCGGCGGCCTGCAGCCGCAGTCCCGCCTCGCGCCGTCCCTGGAGAATCAGCAGGCGCGTCGTCTCCACGTCGCGCGTTCCGGCGACGGTGCCCTTGCCGCCGCAGGCCGTGCATGACGCGCCGGTGGCGCGTGTGGCGGGCGCCTCGTCTCCGCCGGTTCCGGCCCCGCCCGCAAGCTGCTGCAGGACGATCCGCTGGCGGCCCGATCCGCCGCAGGCCGGACACGCCTGTCCCGTCACGGCCAGCGCGCCGCGGCAGCGTTGCAGGCCCTCGAGCACCGCCGTGCCCGTCTCGGGCGGCAGCCGGGCGGGATCGACCGCCGCCAGCAGGGCGCGCGCATTCTCGTACAGGGCCAGCGCGACCTCCGGGCGGCGCGGCTCCTCCTCGCGGGCGGCCAGCACGTCCAGCCGTGCCAGATCGAAGGCGCGCGCGGCCAGACGGGACTCCGGGGAGCCCTCCGGCCCGTCCGCCGCGACGGCCGCCGCCGGCGCCGCCGCCTCGGGCAGGCGCGCCTGGCAGTAGGCGCAGGTCGCGCCGCCGGCGCTGTCCTCGCGCCCGCAACTGCCGCAGATGCGCAATTGGCCGCGGAGAACCGCCGCCGCCAGCAGGGTGGCCATCAGTACGACGAGCTTCCGCATCCCTTTCTCCGCCTAAAAAAAAAGCACATCACGGTATGAACCGCGATGTGCGCCGCCATGCCATGCCGGGCCCGCCGTTTCAGGCAGGGGCGGACGCCTTGGCCGCGGCGGCCTTGACCTTCGCCGGGCGCTTGAGCGCCGTGCGCACCGCGCCAGCATTCATGCTGGCCGCCTTGCCGGCATCCACGCCCAGCGCGATCAGGCGCCTGAGCTGCGTCTTCTGGCGGCGCCTGCGGTCGCCCTCGCTCTTCACGGGCCGCGTGCGCGGCTTCTTGTTCAACGTCCGTCCTGTTCCCATCGGCGTCTCCGTTGTCACTTGACTAGAATCGCAAAACGTCTTCATTATCGCCTGAACCACCCCCGCTGGCAAGCGTGAAATCGACCAGCGTGAAATCGACCGGGTGCGAAATCGGCTAGCCAATTCTCAAGATGAGGCGATTGGTGCTTCGGGGTCGGGGTCGCTATCGGAATCGGGATCGAAATCGCCAGGATCGATGCGGAGAACGCTGTCTTCACGCTGAACGTTTAACGCTCAACGCAGCAGAAGCGTCGCGCCGCCGATCTGGCGCTCGAAGCAGCCGATGTCGACGATCCGGCCGAAGAGGCGCGGGTTACCGCGGAG
>CAYPJN010000350.1:2179-3356 GCA_964411055.1 uncultured Lentisphaerales bacterium
CCGTTCCAACTTACTAAAACCGCAAAACCGTTTCATTATCGCCTGAAAGCCCTCCGATGGCAAGCGCGGAGTGCAGCCTATTTCAGTTCTGCCTTGCATCCGGTAGGAAATAGGGGCAAGATATATCGTCTTTTATTCTTTTTACGCAAGGGCTCCTTCCTGCGGGGGGAGTCTCCTTTTTTGGCTGGATCCGGCGGGGAGTTGGCGATGGCTGCTAGCGGGCTCGACAAGGTATTGGTGATCAATTCGGGAAGTTCATCCCTCAAATTCATGATGTTCAGCATGCGGACCGAGACCATGCTGGCAAAAGGCGTCATCGAACGCATCGGCGCGGCCGGATCCACGCTGACCTACCAGCGGGACGGCGAGCAGAAGACTACCGAAGGAGTGCGGGCCGAGAACCACGGTCAAGCGCTGGAACAGGTCAGCGCGATGCTGACCCATCCCGCACGCGGCATCCTCAAGTCGCTGAAGGAGGTCGAGGCCATCGGCCACCGCGTGCTGCACGGCGGCGAGGAGTTCTCCGAGCCGGTCGCCGTGAATGCCGCCGTCAAGGATGCCATCCGCCGCTACTTTGATTTGGGGCCGCTGCACAACCCCGCCAACCTGCAGGGCATCGAGGCCTGCGAGAAGTTCATTCCGGGTGTGCCTAACGTCGCGGTCTTCGACACCGCTTTCCACAAGTCCATGCCGCGCCACGTCTATCTCTACGCAATACCGCTGGAGCTCTACGAGAAGTACCACATCCGCAAGTACGGCTTCCACGGCACCTCGCACAAGTACGTCACCGAGACCGCGGCGGCCTTCCTGAAGAAACCTCTCAATGAACTGACGATCATCACCTGCCACCTCGGCAACGGCTCCTCGCTCGCCGCGATCAAGAATGGCAAGGTGTTCGACACGACGATGGGGCTGACCCCGCTGCAGGGGCTCATCATGGGCACGCGTTCCGGCGACATCGATCCCGCCGTGGTCTTCTTCCTCGCCAACAAGGGCTATACGATTCCCCAGATCGACAAGATTCTCAACAAGGAGAGCGGTCTGCTGGCCGTCGCCGGCACCGGCACCGGCGACATGCGCGACCTCGTCGCGGCGGCCGGACGCGGCAATGCCGACGCCGTCAACGCCTTCGCCATGTTCGCCCACCGGGCGGCCCTCTACATCGGCGGCTACTACA
>CAYPJN010000351.1:0-3354 GCA_964411055.1 uncultured Lentisphaerales bacterium
TGTGAACCTGCGTTTAAGTGTGCGGTTTAAGTGTACGGGTTTAAGTGTGGAGATTAAGTGTGGGCCATGTGGGCGGCCGCGCGCGACTTACTCCTCGGCACTCACTGCTCCGTCCGTTTCCGTCTCTTCGGCCGGCTTGATCAGGCGCCCCTCGGAATCGACATGCTTCTTAACCAGCTCGGCGCCCTCGGGAACCGCCAGGGCCATCTGCGGCTTCTCCGGGTCGACGATGCCGACGGTCACGAAGATTATGGTCTCGACCTGTTCCTTGGATTTTTCCGTGTGCGAGAAGAGATACTTGCCCAACAGGGGAATGTCGCCGAGCAGAGGCACCTTCTTGACCTTGTCGACATCCTTGGTTTGCGTCAACCCACCTATCACCGCCGTCTGGCCGTCGTTCAAAGAGAATTTGGTACGCACGCTCTTTGAGTTGATCACTGGATATCGAGTTAACCCATCTCCAGGTGTGTAATACTCCATCAAGGAACTCATTGTTGGCTCAATCGCAACGGTGATGTTGGTGGCGTTGTTGACGCGCGGCGTCACCTTAAGCCTAATTCCATACGAGAAAAAGGCACCTTCGGTGTAGGAATATGAACTGGAGGCATCGGATCCATCAAGTACGTTCCGCGCCATCGTTTGCCCAGAACCCGGAACTGGTTCCATTTTTGTTGAATAAGTATACGTCTTATTGTCCCCTGTGCCTTCTGTCTTCATTTCCACTGTGACATAAGGATCCTTCTTTGAAAGATCAATTATCGCCGACTCTTCGTTTGCCACCATGACCTTCGGATTCGAGACAAACGTAGCGTCGTCGCTGGTTTGCAGGGCGCTGATGACCAATGACAAGGCGTCGGCGCTAAAGATCGCCGTGCGGGCATCGGCCACCGACGTCAAGCGTGCGGCCACATCGTTCCGCCCCGCGACGTGCACCAGGCCGGGCGTCGCCGACTCCACCCCCGCGTAGACGTCCCCGCGATTCGCGATCGCAACGGGAGCCAGCGCGGCCACCGCGCCACGGTCGGAGCCGCCGGCGCTCTCCGTGCTCAGGCGTTTTCCCGTCTGATCATAGACCGCTCCAGATTCAGCCGCCTGGTAATCGGCGCTGCCGCCTTCACGTTTTCGTATCTTCGAATAGCTCCGCGTGATTTCGTTAACACCTACTTCGTAGCCGTCCAGCATCGACCAATCAATACCGATTTTCTTGCTTGCGTTGTCCCAAAGTTCGACTATTTTCGCTTCGATGCAAACTTGGGCACGGGGCATATCAAGCCCCCGTAATACCTTACCAATCTCGACAAGCATTTTCTTCGTCGAACTAACGATAACTGCATTCCCGGCCGGGTGTGCTACGACGCGACCTTCCTCTGACCTCCAGTCTACGTTACCAGTTGGAACCACCATTCCGACATCTGCTTTTTCTGCCAAGACCGTGTTTCCTCTTGGCGAATCTTTAACCGCAACTTTCCTCTTTTGTGCGCTTAACCTTGCGGCATCACCAGAATCGTCTTTGCCAAGCAACTGCTCAACCATGCTTTTTGCCTCCAGCGCTGTAATGTAACGGAGCGGAAAAACTTCAATTTCCCACGGATCAGGTGAATCAGGCGGCCTGATTTCGATGAAAAAGATCCCCTTGTTGCGGGGATCTTCGACCAGGAACAATCCATGTCGTTCGAGAATGGTTCTGAAGGCCGGCTCCCACTCGACATCATCGAGGTTGGCCGTGACCGAGCCCTGGAGGTTGGTGGTGTTGCAGATGATGTTGGCGCCCGAGAGGCGCGTGAACAACTGCACGACATCCCGCAGTTCGATGTTGTCGAGCGAGATGGTGATCCGTCCGCTCTCGTTGGTGCGGCCCTCCGGCAGTCCGGCCGCTTCATCCACCGCCACGGCCTCCACCGCCGGGGCAGGCACCTCCGCGGCGGGCGCGACCGCCTCGACCGGTACAGGCGCCGGCGCGGCGGGCGGCGCGGCTTCGGCTTCGACCGGGACGGGCGCGGGCGGCGGGATTGCGGCGGGGGCCGCCTCGCCGGCAATCCCGGCCACCGGCGCCACCGCCTCCTGCGCGGCGAGCCGGCCGCCGGTAGCGGCGCAGAGAGCCATCGTCAGCATGTAGCGGACAATCAGTGAACGAGCCTGGACTGTCTTCATTCTGTTTCTCCCGGTTGGCCGCCGTTTCACGGCCGGACATTCGATGGGCCGTCCCCGACTGGACGGACGTTGACTTCCTCGAAGAGACTATCGGATGGCAGCGGAGCGATCCGGACCACGCGCCACGCATAGCGCAGACCCGTGTGGGCCAGGGTCACGGTCTCCCCCTCGCTGACCAGCTTGCCGTTGACGAAACAGCGGCGGATGCCCTTCGCCTCGGCATATCCCGAGACCTTCAGGGCGCCCCGCGCCGCCTTCCAGTCGACGACGGGCTTGGGCGGCTCCACCACCCGCTTGACGGGCGGGGGCTTTGGCGGCGTCTTGACAGCGATCTCCTGGGTGGGCTTTTCCGGCGCGGGCGCGTAGCCCACCGGCCAGAAGGGATCGCGGACCGGCAGTTCGTCGGCCGTCGATCCAAGAGCCAGCAACGGCGGCAACAGGATTGCCACGCTGTACTTGGCCATCTTTCCGGGAATCGCCATGATCGCTAGTATGCTAGAACCGTTCCTGTCCGGGGTTTGATTCAAGAATCAACATCATCAAGAAGAGAATAGCCAAAACCCCCTCGGCCCGCAAGCGCATTTTTGCAGACTTGCGACGGTAGAATGTCGACTGCCGGCGCATCGGTGGGGCTGGATCTCCGAGACGGCCACCCCGGACCGCAGGCCCGCGGTCTCGGAGATCCCGCGCCACTGGCGTTCTGCCCTTCTCCTCACCCCCCCCTAGGCGGCCCCGGCGGCGTCTCGGGCCAGGCATGCTTGGGATAGCGGCCGCGGTACTCCTTGCGAACCAGCGGATAGCCGTTGCGCCAGAAGCCCGCCAGGTCGCTGGTGACCGCGAGGGGCCGGCCCGCCGGCGAAAGCAGGTGGACGACGACCGCCTCGCGCCCGCCGGCCAGGCGCGGGGTCTCGGTCACGCCGAAGAGGTCCTGCAGGCGCGCCGCGAGCACCGGCTGCCCGCCCTGGTCGTAGCGCAACGGCGCACGCCGTCCGCATGGCAGACGCCAGTGGGTCGGCGCCAGATCGTCGAGCAGCCGCTGCCGGTGTCCGGCCAGGGCGAGCAGCGGCGCGCATAGATCAAGCCGGCGTACCTGCTCCCAGCGCGTCAGCCCCGTCAGCCAGTTTACCAGCCAGGTCTCGATGCGCGTCTCGAGCGCCGCGTCCGCGACGTTGAACACCCAGCGCCAGAACGGCAGCCGAAAAT
>CAYPJN010000352.1:0-3348 GCA_964411055.1 uncultured Lentisphaerales bacterium
CGTGGATGCGGCCGCGCGTCTTCTGGTTGACGCAGCCCATCGAGAGGTTCTTCGATGCGCCGCCGAAACCGCAGGCCCCGTGTCCCTTTACATGCGAGAAGTCGACCAGCACCTCGGCATCGAGCACCTCGCCGCCGATCTCGACGGAGGCGAAGTCGCCCAGCGGGGGATTCACCGGCCGCGTGTAGACGAAGGTATCGAACATCCCCGAGATCGAAACTATCTGGCAGCCCACGGTTTCCGCCGTATAGCCGCGCTCAGCCGCCGAGCGGACGGCACCCGGCGAGTCGGCCACGAACACCAGCTTCGCGCCGGCCTCGCGCAGTTTGCGCACGAGTATGCGGGTGAAGAAGGGATGGATCGTCGTGTAGCCGGTGCCGCCGCCCAGGTGCATCTTTACGCATACCGATCGCGACTTCACGGCGGCGCCCAGGTCGAGCGCCTCCAGCATCCGCTCCCACTTCGCGCCGATTGAATTTACCGGTTCCAGGTTTTTCGGCGCGTAACGCGCCAGCAGCAGTTCAGTCATGAGTTCCTCGTTCCATTTCCAGAGTGCGCGCGACACACGCGGCCATCTCCTCCAAAAACCGCGGCACGCCGAAACGCTCGGCATGCGTGCGGATGGCGCGTCGGTCCCAGGCGACGCGCGCGGCGCGCGCGACGGCGTCCGCGAGCGCCTCCTCGGTCTGTTCGTCGAAGAAGAGCCCGCTCAAGCCTTCGGCCACCGTCTCCGTCGCGCCGCCGCGGCGGAAGGCCACCACCGGCCGCCCACAGGCCATGGCTTCGAGCGGCACGATGCCGAAGTCCTCCTCGCCGGGAAAGAGCAGCAGGCGGCAATGGCGGTAGAGTTCCCGCACCTCATCGTCGCTGCGCCATCCGAGGAACTCGACGTTGTCGCCCGCCAGGGCGCGCAGCCGCGCGGTCTCCGTGCCGGCGCCGACGATCTTGAGCTTCCAGGGCAGGTTCCGGTAGGTTCGCACCGCGAGGTCGATGCGCTTGTATGGCACAAGGGCCGAGACGATCAGATCATAGCTCCCGGTATCCGGCGTCCCGGGCGCGGGGGTGTAGCGGACAGTGTCGACCGGCGGATGGACGACATCGCTTTCGCGTCCGTAGAAGCGGGCGATGCGCGCCTGCACGTGGCGGCTGATGGCGACGAAACGGTCGACCTCTGCGCTGGTCTCCCGGTCCCAGCGCCGCAGGTGCGCCAGCAGGGGCGCGGCCAGCCGGGCGCGCACCGGTCCGAGGTATTCGCGTGGAAAGAGCCAGGCGTAGCGCATCGGCGTGAAGCAGTAACAGAGATGGCGCATGCCGGGAGGCTTGCGGAAGGACTTGGCGACGCAGTGGCTCGTGGACAGCAGCAGGTCGCCGGGCGGCAGACGGAGCGCCCGCGCGGCGGAGCCCATGAAGGGCAGCAGGTAGCGGTAGTGGCGCATCACACCGGGGACGCGCTGAAGGCGCGAGGTGATCAGCGGGTGGTTCCGGATGGCCGCACTCACCCGCGACGGATCGCCGAAGATCACGGCAATCGGGGCGCCGGGAAACGCCTCGCAGTGGTGTTCCAGCACGCGTTCGCCGCCGCGCATGCCCGTCAGCCAGTCGTGACCCAGCACGACCCGCCGTCCCGCCGCCGCCTGGGTGAGCGGATTCACGCGGGAGCCTCCTCCATGCCGAGGGCACGCCGGTAGACGTTCCGCGTCTGCCGCGCGGTCTGCTGCCAGTCGAAGTCGCGCGCTCGAGTGTAGCCTGCCGCGATCAAATGCGCGCGAAGGGCCTCGTCGCACAACACCTCGCGCATGGCATCGGCCAGCGTCTGCGTGTCACCCACCGGCACAAGGCGAGCCGCCGCCCCGGCGATCTCCGGCTGGGCGCCGCCGTCGCTGCAGACGACCGGCACACCGCAGCGCATGGCCTCGACCAACTGCAGGCCGAAACCCTCGTAGCTGGATGGATTGACCAGCAGCGACGCCTCCTGGTAGGCCGCCGCCAGCGTGTCGTTCTCGATATAACCGAGGAAGGTCACGCACTCGGCGAGCCCCAGGTCGTTTGCCACACGCCGCGCCTCGGGATAACGCGGATCTTCAGGCCCCACGATCAGCAGGTGGAGAGGCTCGCGTATCTGGCGCCGGAGCTGGCCGAAGGCGCGCACTAGAGTGACGACATGCTTATAGGGATCGAGCCGTCCCACATAGATGATCGTGCGCACGGATCCTGGCGGCGCGCCGGCTGACGGCGGCGCGAAGCGCGCGTCGACGCCGTTGTAGACCGCCTGCAGCTTGGCAGCCTCCGTGTCCGCAAGCTTCAGGGCGCGGATGATGTCGCGGCGCGATGTCTCGCTGACGGTCAACACGGCATCGGAGCGCCGGACGCTCTGCCGCAGGCAGTGGCGGAAGAGCGGCAGCATACGGCTCTTGCGCGACCGCGGCGCATGGCCGGGAAGCAGCAGCGGAATCACGTCGTGGATGGTGGTCACACAGCGCGTCGCGGCGCGCGCCTCCGCGCTGGCGGGAAAGGCCAGGAAGGGAATCATGTAGTTGAACGAGTGGAAGAGGCCGGCGTGCAACTGCCGCAGGCGGCGCGGCAGGCGGATCTGCCCCTCTATGGAGAAGATGCCGTAGGGCAGCGTCTCGGCGGTGACGCGCTCGTTGTCAGCCAGCCCGGACTGGGCCAGCACGCGCTCGCGCAGCACCTCGTCGTCGAAGAGCAGGTGAAACTGCCAGTCAGGCTCGATGGCCGGAAGGCGGCGGATCAGCTCGCTGGCGTAGACACCGATGCCTGAGGGTGCCGCGCCGATCCATCGCGCATCTAGGACGATTTTCACGCCGCGCCCTCCCCCACCGGCAGGCCGAGCACCTGCCGGTAGACGCGCCAGGTATGCCGTGCCGTCTCGGGCCAGCGGAAGCGCCCTACCCGCTCCCGGCCGCGGGCTACGAGCCGCGCGCATTTTTCAGGATCGTCCAGCAGATCGGCCAGCGTCAAGCGCCAGGCTTCGGGGGCCTCGTCGGCCACGATGCATGCGGCGTCGCCTGCGACCTCGGCCACCGCGCCGGCCGGGGCGGCGACAACCGGCGTTCCGCAGGCCATGGCCTCGAGCGGAGGAAAGCCGAAGCCCTCATAGCGCGAGGCGAGCGCGAAGATCCGTGCGCCGGCATAGAGCGCCGGCAGCTCGGCGTCCGTCACGTCATCGAGATGACGGATCTGTCGGTTGCGCCGCGCGGCGCGGAAGGCGTCCAGGATCGGTCCGCACTGCCAGCCGGGGCGGCCGGCAATGACCAGGTCGAGATCGTCGCGGTCGAGGGCGTCGAAAGCCGCGACCAGCATGGGAAAGTTCTTGCGCGGCTCGATCGT
>CAYPJN010000353.1:0-3346 GCA_964411055.1 uncultured Lentisphaerales bacterium
TTCGATCCCCAGTACCTGCCCTTCTCCCTGGTCTACGCCGCCGCCGCACCCGCGTGCGGCGGCGCGGCGGCGTGGAACCTGGCGGGGCTCGCATCCGTGCTCCTCGGACTCTTCGGCGCCTTCCGCCTCGTCCTGCGCTACGCGGGATCCCGCGCCGCGGCGGGCGCCATCGCCCTGCTGGTCACGGCCTTTCCCTACCGCTGGATCACGCTGCTCGGCGGCAGCCCGACGGGCTACGGCATGGGACTGATCCCCTGGCTGCTCGCGGGACTCGACAGCGCCATCCGCGACCGGCGCCCTGCCGGCGGCGCCGTGGCCGGACTCGCCCTGCTCGGCGCCTACGGCTCGGATCTGCACTGCTTCTACTTCGCGGCGCTGCTGGCGCCGGCCTGGTGCCTGATGGCCTGGAGCACGGACGGGCCGCTCGACATCGCGCGCGCGCGCGTCCGCGGCACGGCCGCGGCCCTGCTGCCCACCCTGCTGCTCGCGGGAGTCGCCCTCGCCCTTAGCGCGCTGTCGAGCCGCCAACTCGACGTCACCGACCTGGCGGCGGGGCGCTCCTGGACCGACGTACGGCGCTGCTCCCCGGTCGTCAGCGGCCTCTTCCGCTGGAACGCCCTGGGTTTCGCCAACCACATCTTCTTCGGTTCCGCGCTGGCGGCGCTGCTGGCCGCGGCGGGCATCTTCCACGGAATCTTCCTCTGGCGGCGCCGCGGATGCGCGTCGGCGCCGCAATCGCCGCCCGCCGGCGCCGCGGCCCCCGTCTGGCTGCCGCCGGTCCTGGCGCTCTGCCTCGCGGGCGTGGTGCTGCTGGCCCTGGGAACCAACGGCCCCGCCGGCGGCCTGCCGCTGAGGCTGGCGCGCCGCCTGCTGCCCAAGTTCACCATGATCCGGCAGACGCCCAAGATCTTCTGCCTCATGCCTTCGCTGCTGGCGGTGCTGCTGGGCGCGCTGCTCGCGCCCCTGGCCGTGTGGCCGTCGCGCCCGCGGCGGCGCTGGACCGCGCTCTTCGCCGTTCTGGGCCTCGCGGCGCTTGCCGAGACCGGCCTATGGTTCCGGGCGGGCCTCTGCGCGCTGCCCCGGGAGATGCCGGCCTACGCCGCCGTGCGCCAGCATGCGACCGCGCGGGGCGATGAGCGGCCGCACGCGCTGGCGCTGCCGCTCTGGCCCGGCGACTCGCACTACTCGTCGGTCTACGAGTACGGCATCATCCACTCCCGCGTGCGCCTGCTCAACGGCTACGCCCCGGCGATCCCCGATGGCTACCGCGAACGGGTGCTGGAGCCGCTGCAGAGCATCAACCACGGCGTCCTGGATGCGGCTCAGCTCGCGCGCCTGCGGGAACTCGGGGTCGGCTATCTCATTTTCCACGAGCAGCCCTATCCCGAGAAGGTGAGCCTGTTTCCCTCCGCCATCGCATTGCGCCGCCTGCTGCAGCATCCGTGGCTCGAACCTCTGGCCGTTGACGGTGCCATGCGCAGTTTCGCGCTGCGCGACAGGCCGCGCCCGGCCGACGAGATCCCCGCACTCTGGGGCCCGCCGCGCTTCCTGCCGGCCATGCACTGGACGCCGCGCCGCCAGCCAAATTCCGGCGATGCCGCGTTCGCCTTTCCGCTGACGCTGCGTTCCCCGGCCGCGCCGGCCCCGGCACTCCGCTATCTCCTGCGCGTCGCCGGCGGCGGCACGCTCGTCTCGGACACCGGCGTCCGTATCGAGGTCCCCGTCAAGCCCGCCTGGATCGAGGCTCCGCTGACCTCCCCGTCCGGCGACACCTGGCGCGTGTCGTCGGGCCTGCCGCGCCTGGAGCACGCCATGGTCATCGCCGGGGAACCCGACGGAACGCTGACCAACGGTCACTACCAATGGACGGCGGCCGATCTTTTCCACCGTGGCGCGACCGACGCGCGCACCGGCCGCGTGCGCCTTGATCCGCTCCGCGTGGCGCAGGGTCTGGCGCTCTATGGTCCATGTCTGCCTGTGGCGCCCGGGCGCTACCGCGGCACACTTGTCACGGAGCCGGTGCGGCCGTCCGACGCGGGCGCCGATGTCGGGCACCTGCTGGCCGTCACCATGGGCGACCCCGATCGGAGGCTAACGGCCGTCCCGGTGACGGCGGGCCGTCCCGCGGCCTGCGAATTCGATGTCGACGGAACCCGGCCGCTGCGGCTTGAATTCCACTACCATCGCCGCCAGCCGGTGCAGCTCGTCGCCCTGGAACTCGAACGTCTTTCGCCCGCACCATGAACGCCGTCGGCTGCCAGGATGCGTTCGGTCCGCCGCCACAACGGCACGCGACGCTTGTCGGAATCGATTCCGACGGGTGCGTCTTCGACTCGCTTCCGGTCAAGCTGCACAACCACGTGGTTCCGCTCGTCATCCGCTGGTGGGGACTCGAACCGGTGGCCGCGCTCGTGCGGCAGCATGCCAACCGCATCAACCGCTTCTCGGCCGCCCGCGGCGGCAACCGTTTTCCCAACCTGATCCTGCTCTTCGAGGCGCTGGCCGCCGAGCCGGAGGTACGCCGGAGCCGCCTGGCGCTTCCCGATCTTGCGGCGCTGCGGCGTTTCTGCGAATCGGGTGCGGCGCTGGGCAACGCGGCTCTGGCCGCGGCCGTGGACCGCGAACCGGATCACGAGCTGCGCCGTGTTCTCGAATGGAGCCGCGCCCTCAGCCACGACATCGACACCCGCATGGATCCGGTGCCGCCCTTCGTCTGGGCGCGGCGCAGCCTGGAACGCATGGCGCGTTCGAGCGATCTGGTCGTGATCTCGCAGACCCCCGAGGCGGCTATCCGGCGCGAGTGGCGCCAGCACGGCCTCGACCGCCTGGTCGGCGGCATCGCCGGCCAGGAGCAGGGTCGCAAGGCGCGTCAGTTGGAGCAGGCCAACGGGGGGCGCTACGCGGCGGGACGCATGCTGATGATCGGCGACGCCCCGGGCGACTTCCAGGCGGCGGCGGAGAGCGGCGCGCTCTTCTTCCCGGTGCTGCCCGGCGACGAGGAGGCCTCGTGGCGTCAGTTTCACGACGAGGCCTACCCGCGCTTCCTGGCCGGGACCTTCGACGGCGCCTATGCCGCGGCGTGGCTGCGGCGTTTCAAGGCCTGCCTGGGGATAACATGAGTTTCAACACGGACACACATCAAGGACAGGTGCCATCATGCCACTAGCAGTCGGAATCGTCGGCCTGCCGAACGTCGGCAAATCGACCCTTTTCAACGCGCTCACCCGCACGCAGCAGGCGGCCGCGGCCAACTACCCTTTCTGCACGATCGAGCCCAACCAGGCGACCGTTCCCGTGCCGGACGCGCGGCTCGGCGCGCTGGCGGAGCTGGTGCATCCCGGACGCG
>CAYPJN010000354.1:0-1349 GCA_964411055.1 uncultured Lentisphaerales bacterium
GGCAAGGTGCATCTGATCGACGGCCGCATGCCGCACTCGCTGCTGCTGGAGATTTTCACGAAGAAGGGTGTAGGAACGGAGATTATCGCCGATGAGTAAGAATGCTGACATTGCCGCGTTGTTCGATCAATATGTGATCAAGACCTACACCCCGTCGGTGACCCTCGTCCGCGGGCAGGGCTGCAAGGTCTGGGATGCCGACGGCATGGTCTACCTCGACTTCACGGCGGGCATCGCCGTGCAGAACGTCGGCCACGCGCACCCCAAGGTGGTGCATGCCGTCAGCGACCAGATGGCGACGCTGAACCACTGCTCGAACCTCTTCTACACCGCCAACCAGGCCCTGCTCGCGCAGCGCCTCGTGAACCTGTCGACGCTGGAGGGCAAGTGCTTCTTCTGCAACTCGGGGGCCGAGGCCAACGAGGCCCTGATCAAGCTGGCGCGGCTCTGGGGCCACGAGGAGGGCCGCTACGAGATCATCGCCATGCGCAACTCCTTCCACGGACGGACGCTGGCGACCTGCGCGGCCACCGGGCAGAGCAAGATCCAGAAGGGCTTCGATCCCCTTCCCGTCGGCTTCGCCTTCGCCGAGTTCAACGATCTCGATTCGGTCAAGGAACTGGTCAACGAGCGCACCGTCGCCGTGATCGTCGAGCCCGTGCAGGGCGAGGGCGGCCTGACGTCGGCCACGACCGAGTTCATGCGGGGGTTGCGCGCCCTCTGCGACGAGAAGAACCTGCTCCTGCTCTGCGACGAGGTCCAGTGCGGCATGGGCCGCACCGGCGACTGGTTCACCTGGCAGAAGCACGGCATCCGGCCCGACGCCTTCTCGCTGGCCAAGGCGCTGGCCAGCGGCATCCCGATGGGCGCCATCGTCGCCTCCCAGAAGGTCGCGGATGTCTTCCAGCCGGGGCGGCATGCCAGCACCTTCGGCGGCAACCCGCTGGCCTGCGCGGCCGCGCTGGCCACGATCGACGTCATCGAGTCCGAGAACCTGGTCGCGCGCGCGCGGGAGGCTGGCCAGCTCTTTAGGGAAGGCCTGTCGGCCTTCGTGGAGAAGTACGACCAGCTCCTCGATGTCCGCGGCGAGGGGCTGATGGTGGGCCTCGTGCTGGACGTGCCGGCCAAGGATCTCGTGGCGAAGTGCCGCGAGATGGGCCTGCTCTGCTGCACGGCCGGCGAGAATGTCGTGCGCTTCCTGCCGCCGCTGACCGTCAAGGACGACGAGCTCGAGGAGGCCCTCGACATGCTCGACGACGCACTCGACATGCTCTACGGCGAGGCGGCGGAAGGCGGGGAGGCGGAGGGCGCCGAGAAGGCGTGAGGCGGGGCGCGGGGCGCGCAGGAAG
>CAYPJN010000354.1:1359-3338 GCA_964411055.1 uncultured Lentisphaerales bacterium
CCCGCTCGCGCGGCAACGGCAAGGACAAGGAGCAGCAGCCATGGCATTGACTATCGAACAGCTCAAGGGACAGACCGTGGGCGCCTGCGTATCCGGCGGGCTCGACAGCCGGACGATCGCCAGGCGCCTGACGGAGGCGGGCGTCAAGGTCATCGGCTTCACCGCCGATCTGGGCCAGCCCGACGAGAAGAACATCAACGACATCCGCGACCGGATGGCCCCCTGCGGCGTCGAGACGGTCATCGTCGATCTGCGGCAGCCCATGGCCGAGGCCTGCTTCGAGGTGCTCGAGGCCCAGGCCATGTACGACGGCGGCTACTGGAACTCGACGGGCATCGCGCGTGCGGTCACCGTCCGCGGGCTCCTGCCCGAGCTGCGCCGGCGCGGCTGCACCGTGCTGGTCCACGGCGCCACGGGCCGCGGCAACGACCAGATGCGCTTCGAGCGCTACACCAACGTGCTCGATCCCGCCATGCGGGTCTACGCCCCCTGGCGCGACGCCGCCCTGCTGAAGCAGTTCCCCGGGCGCACCCAGATGGCCGAGTACCTGGCGGGCTTCGGCATCCCCGCCCCCGTCGGCGGCAAGAAGAAGTACTCGACCGACGCCAACCTCGCCGGCCTCTCGCACGAGGCCGAGGACCTGGAGAGCCTCGAAACCGCCATGACCATCGTCAAGCCCACCATGGGCGTCTGGCCGATGGAGGCGCCCGCGCAGCCCGAACGCTTCACTGTCCGTTTCGAGGCCGCGCGCGCCGTCGCCATCAACGGGCGCGGGGTGGATCCGGTCGAGGCCATGCTCCAGGCCAACGCCATCGGCGGGCGCAACGGCATCGGCATGAAGCACGCCCTCGAGAACCGCATCATCGGCACCAAGAGCCGGGGCGTCTACGAGGCCCCGGGCATGGATCTGCTCGGCGCCTGCCTGCGCTACCTCTACCAGGCCACGATGGACCGCCGCGCGGCGCTGCTCTTCCAGCAGCTCTCCCGGCTGGTCGCGGACCAGATCTACGACGGCCGCTACTACGACCCCGCCACGCAGGCCGCCCGCGCCGCCATCGGCACGCTCGCGCGCCACGCCTCGGGCACCGTGACGGTCGGCCTCTACAAGGGAAGCATCCTCTTCGAGTCGCTCGCCGGCTGCGCCGCCTCGATCTACAACGAGGCCGACTCCTCGATGGAGGCCAGCGCGGGGCTCAACCCGGTCAGTTCGCAGGGCTTCGCCGAGATTCAGAGCGTCGAGGCCTTGGCCCTCGCCCGGGCGCGGCAGATCGTCTGATGAAGATCAGCGGCTTCACCTTCGTCCGCAACGCCGAGGCCTTCGGCTATCCCGTGCAGGCATCGATCCGCTCGCTGCTGCCGCTGGTCGACGAGTTCGTGGTGGCCCTCGGCCCCTGCACCGACAACACGGAACAGTTGATCCGCGACATCGGCGATCCCCGCGTGCGGATCATCCACACCTCTTGGAACGAGCACGTGCGGAGCGACACGGGGGTCAAGGGGTTCGTCTACGGCCAGCAGAAGACCGTCGCCCTCTTCAACTGCACCGGCGACTGGGCCTTCTACCTGGAGGCCGACGAGGTTGTCCACGAGGACGACATCCCCGTCATCCGCGCCTGCCTCGAGCGCCACCTGGAGAACGAGCGTGTCGAGGCGGTGGTCTTCGACTACCTCCATTTCTACGGCAACGGCAACACGATCGCCTGGTCGCCGGCCTGGTACCGCCAGGCGGCCCGCATCATCCGCAACACGATTCCCGCCTGGGCGCCGAAGGGCCTCTTCTTCACCGTCCTCGACTCACCGCGCCGCGGGCGCTATCCCCGCGCTGTCGCTTGCGACGGCGCGCGCATCTTCCACTACGGCTGGGTTCGCAGCGAGAACCAGATCCTCCACAAGCACCAGTTGATCAAGGCCCTGTTCGGCAACAAGCCCGAGGAGCGCATCGACCTGGGCGAGGTCGACCCCCGCATTCTCCGCCCCTT
>CAYPJN010000355.1:0-3325 GCA_964411055.1 uncultured Lentisphaerales bacterium
ATCATCACGCCGGTTCCCGCCGTCGAGGTGCGCGTGTTGCCCGAGATGTCGCAATGGCGCGCGGTACCGCCGGCGCCCTCCTTCACGAACGTCAATGTACCGCCACTTCCATAACCGGTGAGACGGATGTGTTCGATCACGGCATCGGCGTGGTTGAGCGAGGTTCTCTTGCCCTTGCGGATAGTCTGATCCATGCCGGCGCCGGTGATCCTCACGGCTTTGGCAATCGTCAGATCCGCCGTGCCCGTGAACGTCCCGGGGCCGACAGAGACCGTGTCGCCGTCGGTGGCGACGGTGTAGGCCGCCTCGATGGTCAGGTAGGGCGTCGCCGGATTGCTGCCATCCGGCGTGCTGTCACTGCCGGTCGTGGCCACATACCAGGTTGTCGGGTCGGCGGCCGCATGGCCAATCAGCAACACCACGGACGCGGCGACCGTGATGAAACGGATGAATGCTTGTTTCATGTTGTGACTCCTTGGAAGCGGCGGTTTCTCGGGCAGTTCATGGTTCGCGCGAACGCATCTTCCGCTCTCCCCCGAACTACTTTGAACGTCACTACTACAACAAACTGATATTTATATAGATTTGAGGCGGGAGCGTCAACCACAGGCGCATCGTAACAGCAATTCTCAATATGGGGCGGTTCATCGGGATCGCTATCGAAATCGGGATCGAAAGCGCCAGTATCTATGGTGTAGTCGACTCCGATTCCGATGCCGATTCCGATGCCCTGCACGAGGTCGCGGCGGACAGAATGAGAATTGGTGGAGCACCGACCGAAGCCTTACCACACTTCAATAAAGGTGGCAAAGACTCGACATTCATAACAACCGATGTCAACCGTGCCGACCTTCCGCTTGTTTCCGGCTAGATCCGTCGATCCGGGCATCCAGGCCTGATTGACACCCCTGTCCCGACAGACGCTGTTCTGCGGCAGGCGGTAGTCGCCACCCGCGAAATCCCGGAACAACGGCTGTCCGGCCTCAGCTTCCACGCACGCGCTGCCAAAGGCGATCGTCGGTGAGCACGCGGGCACGCAGTTGTTGGCGGCCGTCACGTAAGACTCGTCGTAGCCCGCATATTCCGCGAGCGTCGCGCCCTGGTCGCAGGTGTTGCCGTAGATCACCGTATTCCGGATCGTGACGGCCTTGGACGGTGAAAAATAGAGCCCGCCGACGACCGTGGACGCCAAGGCCTTGTACGCCTGGTTTGAGACGATGGTACAGTTTTCAAGAACGGCGTCCGCCGCGGCCTGCACACCCGCCCGCGAACAGTTTACATGGGCCTGCTCGTTTCTCGCGACAAGGGTGTTGCGGATCGTGGCGCCAGTCACATAGAGCGCGTCCTGCGATCCCGAGCTGGACGAACCGCCGATCCTGTTCGCCTCTATCCTGCAACGATCCATGAGCCCGCCTTGCAGATTGGCCCCCACGCCGACGAGCGTCGAGTGGTAGCCGAAGCAGTTGGTGATCGAAGTGCCCGCGATGAGCGCATCCGATCCGGTCTGGTAGTACCCGCAGCCAAAACCGCTGCCACCGCCAGAGCAATTCGCGATGCAGGAGTCGAAGATTTTGCCGCTATCATTTGCAACGATGCCGCCACGATTTGCCGCAGCCTGTGTGGTGCCATCCGTGAAGACGCAATTCGAGACCGTCCCGAAGCTGATCGCGGCCAGTGCGCCGAGCTGCAAGGTGAGATCCGTGATATATTTTCCGCCCGAAAAGGAGAAGCCCGCGACCGTTGCGCCGGCATTCTCGATCTTGATCAAACGGGAGTCCGCCGGGCCCGTGTAGATGAATCGGGTCACGGCCGGACCGCCGACGCTCCGCATCGTGATCGCCTTGTCGAGTATGATCTCGCCCGAAAGGGTATAGGCCCCATTGCTGACGATGAGCACCGTGCCGTCCCCGCAATAGTCGAGCGCCGCGAATATATCGTCCGTGGCCGACTCGGGTGTGTTGTACGGGGCCGTCTTCGTGCCGTTCGTGGCCACGTAGACCAACGACTGTGGTGCGTATTCGGGGGCCGGCACCGCGCCCGCGCCGTCATACGGTGCATAGCCGAGATCCACGGGGTCGCCGTTTTCGTCCGTTCCGGCGCCGCGGCAGGGCGAATTCGCGGCGAGCCGGTAATCGCCATTGGTCGGATCCACGAAGCGCGGATCGGCAGCCAGCGCGTGGTCGCCGATGGCGACATTGGCACACAATCCGGTCACCGACATGATGCCGTCGTCCACCACATTGCCGAGGTCCGTGGAGCCGGCTGCGTTGGCGAACGTTGCATAGTTGTCCCATACAATGCAGTTTTCGACGATGCAGTTCTTGGTCTGAATGTCGGCCCTCACGAGCCCGCCGCCAGACATGGCCCGATTGCCGACGATCGTGCAGTGGCGGAGAATCGTGGGACTGGATGTGATCAGTCCGCTGTTGTCCAGATAGACGCCGCCATTGACGCGGGCGCTGTTTCCGGCGATCAGGCAGTAGGCCATTGTCGTTTCCTTGAGGTAGACACCGCCGTAGTTGCCGGAGGCGCCGGCGAGCAGACTTGCGTAATTGCCGGTAATGGTGCAGTGGTGCAGGCGACCGCCGGTCGAATAGACGCCTGCGCCCACGATGCCGGCGGCGGTGGCGCTGACACACTGGTTGTCGTCCATCTCGCTATAGGCGGTCTCCGCGTTCGCGCCGCGTTGGTACAAGCCGAGGCCGCTTCCGGCTCCTGCACGCAGATTCCCGTATATTTTGCAGTGCGTCACCCGCCCGTCGTGGTTATACACGCCACCACCCGAGCCATTCAGCAGAACGTAGTTTCCCGTCACCCAGCAATTGGTCAGCAGACCGCCGCCGTCAAGCCAGACGCCGCCAGGTTCGGTCTTGACCGCGGGATAGCCGTTCCGGACCGTCAGGCCAGAAACAACGGCATTGGTGCTCGTCACTTTGATGACGCAGAATTTCGACGCGCTGCCGCCGCCGACAATCGCCGTGTCGACCGGCGTGCCACTGAAGCTGCGCAGGGCAATCGGCGCGCCGAGCGTCAGCGTCGCCGTTTGCGGGTGGTCGCCAGGCATGACGACGATTTCGCCGCCTCCGGCGCCAAGACTCGCAATGGCATTGGCGATGGAGTTGGTGCGGGTGGCGCCATCGGGTATTCCGGGTGCACCGGTCGGGACATAGATGGTGACGGCATGCACCATGCCGACCACCAACGTAATGAAAGCGAATACAGGTGTTTTCACGTCAGGCCTCCGAAACGATGGGATGGATGTTATAAAGTGGCTCTTGCAAAACCCCCCGGTCGCTGCGCCTTCTGGCCTGTCTGCCTGCATAGA
>CAYPJN010000356.1:0-1415 GCA_964411055.1 uncultured Lentisphaerales bacterium
CAGAAGAGCAGCGTCTCGGCGCGCGGCACGGGCGACTCCCCGGCGGCGTCGTGCTGCAGCAGACCGCGGATGGCCTCGCCCAGGGGCGTGCCGCCCGGCTCGCGCGTCACCACCACGTCCTGCCCGCTTGCGCGCAGGCGCTCGGCCAGCCGCCGGATGTGGGTCGACTTGCCGCCGCCCTCGGGACCCTCGAATGTGATGAAGTGCCCCATCATGCGCGCCTGCACTGTTGTCCGCCGGGCGTGTCCCGGACCTCCCAGCCCAGCTTGCGGATGTCGTCGCGCAACCGGTCCGACGCGGCCCAGTCGCGGGCCTGGCGCGCGGCGGCGCGCGCCTCGAGCAGGCGCCGCACTTCCGCGGGCGGGGCGTCCGCCGCGTCCGGGAGCCCGAAGGCCAGCAGGCCGAGGACGGCGTCCCAGCGCGCGAGCATGGCGGACACGGCGGCGGCGCCGGCGGGCGTCAGGCGGCCGGCGTCGAGGGCCGCATGTCCCTCGCGCACGAGTCCGAAGAGCGCCGCCAGAGCCTCGGGCAGGTTGAGATCCTCGCCCAGCGCCGCGTCAAAGGCCGTCTGCGCGGCCGCGGCCCAGTCGGGCGCGGAACCGGCAGCCGACACACCGGCGGCCGCCGCAATCCGGTCGGAGAATCCATCGAGCCGCGCCAGCGTGGCGCGCGCCGCCGCCAGCGCCTCGAAGGTGAAGTTGAGCGTCTGGCGGTAGTGGCCGTTGACGAGGACGTAGCGGATCTCGCGTCCGCTCCAGCCCTTCGCGAGCAGGTCGCGCAGCGTGTAGAAGTTGCCGAGCGACTTGGACATCTTCTCGCCGTTGATCCGCAGGTGGGCGCAGTGGAGCCAGGTCTTGACGAAGGGCTTGCCCGTCGCGCCCTCGGACTGCGCGGTCTCGTTGGCGTGGTGCGGGAAGAGGTTGTCGATGCCGCCGGTGTGGAGGTCGAAGGTCTCGCCGAGGTATTTCATGGACATGGCGGAGCATTCGAGGTGCCAGCCGGGGCGGCCGCGCCCCCAGGGCGAGTCCCAGACGACGTCGCCGTCGGCGGCGTCCCAGGCCTTCCAGAGGGCGAAGTCGCCTATGCGCTCCTTCTCGTACTCGTCCTGGGCGACGCGCGCGCCCGCGCGGAGGCCCGAAAGGTCGATGTGCGCCGGGCGCCCGTAGCCCGGAAAGGCGGCCACGTTGAAGTAGACCGAGCCGTCGTCGGAGGCGTAGGCCAGGCCGCGCGCGAAGAGCTTCTCGATCAGCGCGATCATCTCGGGGATGTGGTCGGTCGCCGCGGGATAGTGCTCGGCCGGCTCGATGTTCAACTGGCGGATGTCGTCGAAGAAGGCCGCGACATAGGGGCGCGTGAAGTCGCGCAGGGCGACGCCCGCGGCCTGCGCGCCGCGGATCGTCTTGTCGTCCACGTCG
>CAYPJN010000356.1:1425-3320 GCA_964411055.1 uncultured Lentisphaerales bacterium
CAGGTCCATCATCGTGAAGCCGTCGTGGGCGGTGACGAAGTTGATGCTGCGCACGTAGCCGGTCTCGTCACTGAAGTTGTCGTAGTCGCCGTTCAGCTGGTCCATGAGCACCGCGGTGTTGGCCTTGCCGCGCGTGAAGTCGCGCAGGGAGATGCCGGCGGCCTGCGCGCCGCGGATCGTCTTGTCGTCCACGTCGGTCAGGTTCATGACCTGCACGACGGTATGGCCCGCGTAACGCAGTGTGCGCCGCAGGAGATCTTCAAAGACGTAGGCGCGGAAGTTTCCGATGTGGGCGAAGTTGTAGACCGTCGGGCCGCAGGTGTAGAGGCGCACGGCGTCCGGGCGCAGCGGCTCGAAGCGCTCCAGGCGGCGGGTCAGGGTGTTGTGGAAGTTAAGGTTCACGGCGGGCGGCGGCTCTTTCCTGTAGATTCTGCGTGCATCCTACCAAAGGCCGGGGACAGGGGGAAGAGAGGTTTTGACGCAAAGGTAATCGGCTACACAGGGGGGAGGCGCGGGAAGCGCATGCCGCGTGGGCGGAATGCTGATGGGCCCATGGGCCAGCGAGGGACGGGGCTGAAGCCCCTGGACGGCTTCCGCCTGAAGGCGGGACTCCGACGCGAGGGTTCACCGGCACGGACCTCCCCGTCGGAGTACCGGCTTCAGGGAGCGTTGATTTATTGCGCCCCGTACCCTTTTCCAGACGATCATGAAGCAAGGTAGGGCGAGGCGTCCCCGCCGAGCCGCCATTTGGCACTAATATAACTGATTATGCCGTCCATCTGCGGCTCACCGGGACGGTTCGCCCTACCTTGCTCTATTGCGCCTGTATAAATCAACGCTACCTTCAGCCGGAAGTATGCGAGGGCCTTCAGGCCCGGTAAAACGGGGCAAGGGCGTGTACAGCGTGAAGCGTCTGCCTGCAACTCCCGCCCGCTCCTCCATGCGCCCCTCCGCGCGCCCCCTGTGGCTAGCCGATTACGCCCGCCGCACTCGACGCGGCGCTCAGTATTCAGTATGGTTCTTCACGTCCGATGGTTTGTAAACCATGATCGACGAAGGCCCTGGACTACCATGCAATACCGGCAACTTGGCAAGAGTTCACTGAAGCTTCCCGTCCTCTCGTTCGGCACCTGGCAGCTTGGCGACCCCGCCTGCTGGACACCGGACAACCGTCCGCAGGATGTTGTCCGGGCCGCCCTGGACCAGGGAATCAATTGTTTCGATTGCGCGGAGTCCTACGCGGATGGCGAATCCGAGGCGGCGCTGGGGCGGGCGCTCGGCAAGGATCGCGCCAAGGCCATCATCGCCACCAAGGTCAGCCGGGAGAATCTGGCCCCGGACCGGGTGGTCGCCGCCTGCGAAGGCAGTCTGCGGCGCCTCGGCACGGAGACCATCGACCTCTACCAGGTGCACTGGCCCAATCCGGCGGTTCCGTTCGCGGAGACCTATGCCGCGCTGGAACGCCTGCGGCAGGCGGGCAAGATCCGCGAGATCGGCGTCTCCAACTTCGGCCCCCGGGATCTGCGCGACTGGCTGCGCGCGGGCTCGGCGGCCTCCAACCAGATGTGCTACAACGCGCTCTTCCGCGCCATCGAGTTCGAGCTGCTGCCCGAATGTATCCGCAACCGGATCGGCATGCTCGCCTACAGTCCCCTCATGAACGGGGTCTTGAGCGGACGCTGGCTGACGGTCGACGCCCTGCCCGGGGATCGACGGGGCAAGCGCATTTTCGCGGCCGGCGGCGAGGATCCGGAAAAACGCGCCACCGCCGCCGAGGTCGCGCGGATTCTGCAGGGACTCGCGGCGCTGGCGGGCGAATGCGGACTGACCCTGCCCGAGGTGGCCATGGGCTGGCTCCTGGCGCAGCCGGGCGTCACCTCGATCATCTTCGGCGG
>CAYPJN010000357.1:0-3316 GCA_964411055.1 uncultured Lentisphaerales bacterium
AACACACAGTTGTTGATGATTGCCTTTTTCGCATCCTTGTACACCCCGATGGCCGACCCACCGGGAGTCCCCTGGCGGGCAAACATGATGAATTTGATGCCGTCGGCGGTGATTTCGCCTCCGACCGGGACCTGAAACGCATAGCTGGTGCTGCCAGAGGCCGGCAAATAGGCGTCGAATTCGCCGGTGGGCGCGGGAAGATTGAGTTTCCCGTCCGCGATGATCGGTTCGGCGGTCGTCTCCGTCGTGTATGCAAATCCGCCGGATACCGGAACGTAATGCTTCCAGTAAATGTTGACCGGCGCGGTTGATGGCCCTCCGAAAATCGTCTGGTGTTCCTCGACATCGCGCGTCATGTCGCCGTCGGTCTCGCCCTTGTATCCGCCGTAGATCAGGACCTTGGCATAGGAGTGAACCGTCATCGTCTGGGAACTGTAGTATCCCTGCGCGACGCGTACCGTGCAGTCCTCGTCCATGTTGTCGAGCGCGTCGCCGAGCGTCTTGTACGCCTTCGACCAGCAGGAACCGTCCGGCGTTTCAGCCGTGGAAGCGGCGTTGAGATAGATAGCCCCCCGCGCGCCAACGGCAAGCAAGGCAAACAGGATGGAGACCAGTTTTCTCATGAGTACACCTCATGCACGCTCATCCCCGTCAAGCAGCGCCTGCCTGCGCGTTTGGCGTGCTGTTATGCATTTGTATGTTTCCGAAACCCGGCGCGGACGCACTTCGTCGATCCTATGATCCTATCGCACGAAGAAGAGTGTACCGGGCGAGACGTAGGGCACCTCATAGGCGCCGATATCAACCAGTTTGCGATCGATGCGCGGGTTGCCCCAGAGGTCGACGCCGTCCGCCATCCATCCCTGGTTCACGCCGGCGTTGCGGGCCGGCGAATTCTTCAGCAGGCGGTAGTCGGCCGCGTTTGTATTCACGAAAAGCGGGTCGCCTGCCCTGTTCCCCTGCCCCGAGCTAATCAGCGGTTCGGCGAGGCAGTTTGTATAGTAGGCCGTGGCGACGGTGGCATTCGTGTAATTGTGTGCGCCATAGACCGTGGAAAGATTGCCATACATGATGGTGTTGCGGACATAGGCCTTGCCATTATTCTCCCGGACGCCAAAGCCTCCCACCGATGGCGCCGAGTTGCTGACGATGGTGCAATTCTCAATGAAGCCGCCGGCGTTGTAGCACAGCACACCGCCTGGTCCGGGCCAGTATGCCGGGTGGTTGTTGGCATGGACATTGCCGGTGATCAGGCAGCCCCGCAGAATGCCGCCGCCATGGAGCGAGGCGCCGCCGCCGCCGCCTGAACCGGTAACGTAATTGTTGGATATGACGCAATTCTCAATCAGGCCATTGCCGCTGATCGTGGCGCCGCCGCCGCCGTAGTTGCTCACCCGGTTCCACGCTATCACGCAGTTGCGCACGACACCACCGCCGAAGAGGTACACGCCGGCGCCATAACCGTTTTGCGAAATGTAGTTGTTCGTGAAGATGCATCCTTCAATCCGTCCATACCAGTCAATCAACGCCCCGGCGCCAGAGCCGTTATACAGATTATACGCGCCGGCGTTGTTGAGTCCGTTACAGATTGTCACGTCCTCCAGAACCGCATTGGTATGGCAGAGGTAGAAAACGCGGTAGTAGGCGGTTGATGAGGTGGCCGAACGTTTGACGATCGTGTGCGCCGCACCGTTGACGCTCCTGACCGTAATGCCCTTCTCAAGTTGAATCTCGGCGGGCGCCAGATAGAGGCCATTGGTCACCAGCACCAACGAGCCGTCGAGTCCGGCATCAATCGCGTCCTGGATGCTGGGTGTCGCCTTGGCCCAGGTGTTGTAGGGGAACTCCGGCATGGAGGTGCCTGCGGGGGAGGCGTGGACGACGAGCGGCGCCACGTGGATCAGATTTGTGCGCACGCAGACTGCCTTTTCGCCAATTCCATTGGCCACCTCAAGCCGCACCGAGTAGCAGCCGGGCCAGTAAAGGTGCGAGACCGCCGCCTGATCCGAACCATCGGCGTCGAAGCTGCCATCGTTCTCAAAGTCCCATTTGTAGGTCAGGCTCGTCAAATTGGTTCCCGCAACACCCGCGGTGAAGGCCACCCAGTTGCTGGCCAGTCCCGAACTGGGCGTGCCGACGGGATTGCAGGCCAGCGCACCTTTCGCGAATTCAACGGCGCCGATTTCAACGGTACCGTCGCGCACGCGCGGACCGCCCAGGATGTCATGCTCTCCGGTCATCCATCCGGCATTGACACCCGCGTCAATGCAGGGCGATCCGGGAAACAGCCGATAATCGCCGGCGCGCCAGTCCGCGAACTGGGGATCGGCCGACACGTTGTCCGCGCCCGGCAGCAGCACGGAGGTGACGCAACGGCTGAACTTCGCGCCCGTGCCCTTTATAGCTACATCCATGGCGCTGGCGGCGCTGCCGCGGTTGAAGGCGATGATGGTGTTCGTGATGCAAGCGGCGCCATCCACCGATAGCCCGCCGGCGGCGGGGCAGTAGTTGCTGACGATCGTGCAGTTTTCGACCACGGAGCCTGCTCCGGCATAGACGCCGCCGGCCGATGGCCAGTAGGCATGGGTGTTGTGATGGGTGTTGTTCCGCACGAGGCAGTTTCGCAGCACACCGCCCCCCTTCAGCGCCACTCCACCGCCCTGCCCCGACCCCCTCGTTGCATTGCATTCGATAACGCAGTGCTCGACGGTTCCTTTGTTCAGGACGTAGACGCCGGCCGCGCCATAGTTGCCCACAAAGTTGGTGGCGATCAGGCAGTGCGAGACCGTTCCCCCTCCGTTGAGAAAAACCCCTCCGCCTTCAATGTTGCTTCCGTTTCCATTGGCAATGATCACGCAATTGCTGACGATCCCCTCGTAATCGATCCGTACACCAAGTCCGTTGTAATAGGCGACTGGCGAGTCTCCCTTGGCGATGGTCAATCCTTCCACGATGCCGTTGGTGATGCTGAAAATACGGTGTTTGGCGCTTCCCGTGCGCTGCACCAGTGTCTGGCTCGCGCCGCCGTATCCCCGCACCGCCACGGAGTTGCTGACCGTAACCGGAGCTGTAATGCCGTAGATGCCGTTCGAGACCCACACGGTGCTGCCTAGTCGCTCCGCTGCCGTATCCACGCCGGCTTGAAGTGTCAACTTCGCATTTGCCCAGTTCAACCCGCTGTTGCCATCGTCGCCCTCCGGCGACAGATAGTAGATTCCGCCGAAGGTCGCCGTGAGGCTCCGCGCCACCGCAAAATCAACCGTAATGGTCGGATTCAGGCGTTGGGCTTCGTCAATCTCGCCAGTCCACTGGTAGA
>CAYPJN010000358.1:0-2206 GCA_964411055.1 uncultured Lentisphaerales bacterium
GCCTCGGGAACGGCGCAGGTCAGGAACTGCCTGATCGCCGACAACACGATGACGCTCTCCGCATCGGCGACCGATGCCTACTACGTCGGCACCGCATCGTGCTTCGCATCCTGCGCGGCGCCGGTGCTGATCAACGACAACTGCTACACGGGAATCCTGAACTTCGTGGCCCCCGATGCGGCCAATTACCGCCTCGCGGCCGGTTCCGTCGCGATCGACCATGGCGCAACGACCGGCTTCGCGCCCGGCTCGACGGATCTCGACGGCAATCCGCGCTTCGACACGCGCGAAGGCATCATCGACATCGGCTGCTACGAGTTCGCCTACACCGGCGTCGCCGTCGCGACGCGCGCCTCCGCCGCTTCCGGGCTCGCCCCGTTCATCCCGACCTTCTATGCCGACTTCCTTGGCGAGACCAACGGAGCGGTCTCGTACGCATGGAGCATATCCGGCGACATCACCGACAGCCGCACGACTTCGGTGCCCTCGCTCGCCTACACGTTCGCGAATCCGGGTTCCTACGCGGTGACCGTCACGCTCACGGACAACAACGGTAGCTACGCCTCCACGAACACGGCCTATGTGGTTGTGCTTCCCGGTACACTCTACGTTTCCCCGGACAGCCCCTCGCCGGCGGCGCCGTACACCTCGTGGGGCACTGCCGCGCACAACATTGCCGATGCGCTCGCCGCGGCAGGGCACGGTTCCGAGATCATTGTGTCGAACGGCAGCTACAAGATCACCGCGCAGCTCGATGTGACGAAAGCCGTGGCGCTCCGCGGGATCACCGGCGCGCCGGAGCATGTGGTCGTCTACGACACGCTCACGAGCGGCAAGCACAGGCTGCTCTACCTGAATGCGGCGGGCGCGACGGTCTCAGGGATGGCCTTCTCCGGCGGCTGGCCCACCCAAAGCAACGACGCCCGCGGCGGGAACATTTTCATAGACAAGCTGGGCGGCACGGTCTCCAACTGCGTGATCCGCAATGGCAGGGCCAGCGGATGGGCCGCCTCCGGCGGAGGCATCTACATCGAGAGCGGGGCGGCGGAAGCGCTCGTGACACACTGCGTCATCACGAACAACATCGCAACGGAAGACAATTCCATCACCGCAGGCGGCTTTGGAATACACATCCGGGCCGGGAACGCCCGCAACTGCCTTATCGCCTGCAACCACAATCCCGACGGTTCCACCGGCACGGGAATGGCGGGCGCGGTCAACATCCAGGGCGGCACGCTGGCGAACTGCACCATCGCGAAGAACACGGCGCGCAATTGCAGCGGCATCTACGCGCAGGGCGGGACGGTCGTCAACTGCGTGGTCTCGGAGAACACGACGACGGTCTCGACCGATCCCAACCACCCGGTCTGGGCTGGAACGGCGTCGTACTTCAACCGCTGCCTCGCGCCGGTGCTCATCAACGCCAACTGCTATCAGGAGGCGAATTCCTTTGCGGCCTCGGCCTCCGGCAACTTCGCGCTCGCTCCGGGCTCCACGGGCATGGAGAACGGCACGGCGCTCGCGTGGATGACCTCCGGCGCGACGGATCTGGCCGGCAACGACCGCATCCGCGGCGATTATCCCGATATCGGCGCGTACGAGAGCGACCCGGACGCCTTTGCGGCGGCCTTCGTCCCGAACGTGGACGAAGGCTTCGCCCCGCTTGACGTAACCTTCACGGTAACGCCCAGCGGAGAGGGCTCCAGCGGCGTCACCTGCTACTGGGACTTCGACGGCGACGGCGTCACGGACGAAACGACGTCCGAGCTTACCATTGCGCACTCCTTCACGGCCTACGGCGACTACCACGTCATGCTCAAAGTGAAGGACAACCAGTCGGGCGTAGTCTACGAGACGCCTGGCTACCAGCGGGTTCTCGCCGCACCGCGCACGATGTATGTTGTCGCGCCGGGCGTTCAGGCCGCGTCCGCCTATCCTTTCGGATCCTGGGTCACGGCCGCGACAAACCTTGCAGATGCCATCTCCGCTGCCATTAACGGCACGCAGATCGTGCTGACGAACGGCATCCACAAGACCCCAGTGGCCGCCCCGTTCTACGTAACGAAGGACGTCACGATCTGCGGCGCGACAGACAGGCCGGAAAACGTCGAGATCCAGATGCTGGGCAGCGGCCACCGCATCTTCGAACTGAACAGCGCGGGGGCTCGCCTCGCCGGACTCTCTCTCGAGGGGAAGACCCGTGGCA
>CAYPJN010000358.1:2233-3316 GCA_964411055.1 uncultured Lentisphaerales bacterium
CGCGCTAGTGTACATCGATACGAACGGTGGCGGCGTCTCAAACTGCATCCTCCGCGGAGGAGCGGCTCTCCAGTGGTCTTCGTACGGTGCCGCGGCATACATGAACGCCGGAACCATCACCCACTGCGTGATTTCGAACAACGCTATCCAGTACGCTGACTTTGGCAAACCGATGGGCATGGCCGTCGCCATCAACGGGGGAACGCTGGCAAATTCCCTGATGGCATACAACAAACCCTTTTCCGTCGGCACCACCCCGGCGAGCGGCGGCGGCGCTGTCTATGCCACGGGCGGCCTGGTGATGAACTGCACCATCGTATCCAATTCCTACGACGACTGCGCGGGCGTCTATGCCACCGGCGGCGAGGTGGTCAACTGCATCATCGCCGCCAACACGAGCACGTTGGCCGGTGGCGCGAAGGCGGTCTGGAGCGGCACTGAGTCGTGCTTCAACACGTGCGGCTCGCCCGAAACGCTCATCAACGAGGACTGCTTCATGGGGTCGGTTAGCTTCGTGGACATCGGAAGCGGCAACTTCCGTCTCGACCACCGGGCGGGCAATGCAGGCTACATAGACGGCGGCGTCACGACTGGCTATCCGATACCCTCCGTAGACCTCGACGGCCGCCCGCGTCTCGTCCACCGCGGCCGGATAGATCTCGGCTGCTACGAGGCCGACTGGGTTCAGCAGGCCACGGTCTTGATGATCCGCTAGCCGCTGGTTGGCGCAAACGCTGAACGCGAACTTTCAACGCTCAACGCTGTCCAGCGTCCGTCTGGTGGGCCTGCGTCGAGCGGCTGCGCCCCGCCTTCAGCCGTTCGCTCACCTTCCTGTGGTTCGCCCTGGCGCTGGCCGCGGTTTGCGTGCGGCCCGACCTGGCCGGCGTGACGAGCCTGGTCCGCTCGCTGGGGCTGATGCCAGCCTGCTACGGCAGCCTGCTGCGGCTGTTCCACAGCACGGGGTTCGATCCGCACGGCCTGGCGCGCCTCTGGACCCGGACGGCGCTCGCGCGTCTGCAAGGGCAGGCATCGAGGTCTCCTTCAAGCAGGCCATCCATACCCTCGGCACCTACGCCTATCACT
>CAYPJN010000359.1:0-3310 GCA_964411055.1 uncultured Lentisphaerales bacterium
CTACCGCCGCAGGCGGCGGGAAAGCAAGCGCGCAGGCACGCGCAGTCGAAGGGGAGCCATCCGCGTCCCGCCCACTCAGCATGCGCCCCCCGCGCGCCCCCCCTGTGGCTAGCCGATTACCCGGTTAGCCACGGGGAGCGCGAGAAGGGCGCATTGGGAGCCGGTGGCCCTGCGTCTGGGTTGCCATTGGGCGTGCCGGAATCTCCACCTTGTCGCCTTGCCCCGCCTCAGCTTTGGGCCGGATCTGGACTTTGTGCATCCCCCGGACGGAGTTCAGTAGAAAGACGTTCGGGCTTGCAAACACTTCCGGGACATGCAGGACCCGCTCCCGAAGACGGCCCTGCTCGAGAAGCCAGGCCCGCCGGGTCCCTGGCAGCACACCGCAGCGCACCGGGGGAGTCCAAAGGATGCCATCGATCTCCACCGCTAGATTGGCCATCGTGGTCTCGGTTACTTCCCCGTCTTCGTTGAACAAGAGGACATCGCCGAATCCCGGACTCGACCTGACGGCCTCCTCGTAGACCCGGCGCCGGGTCGTCTTGTGATAAAGGAACACGTCGCGCCGGTCGATCGGCTCCCTGGCCGGCGCCACATCTCCGAAACGCAGGGCGGCCGGATCCAGGAGCGCGGCCTCGCAGCGGATCCCGCCATGACGGGCGACCAGCAGGCGCACCCGGTGCGGCACCGGCGGCAACCCCGCCGCCAAGTCCGACAACGCATTCCGGATTTTCGGCAGATCGGCCGCGTAGCCAAAATAGTCCGCCGAACCGGCAAGGCGCTTCAGGTGATAGTCCAGCAGCGTAAAGCCCGCCGGACCAGACCACAGCAGTGTCTCCAGGAGGTCGAAATCCCGGGAGCGGGGTGTCAGCACGCGGGCCTTGGCCAGGCTCTCCTCATACTCGCCGGCCGGTGTCGAGTCCCACACGACACCCCCGCCAACACCGTACTCCGCGCGTCCAGTCGGCGTGTGCAGGCAGACGGTACGGATGGCCACGTTCAACTGCGCCCGCCGGCTGGGTGCGAGATAGCCGATCGTGCCGGTGTAGATGCGCCGGGGCGTCGTTTCCAGACTCGCAATGATTTCCATCGTACGCCGTTTCGGGGCGCCGGTGATGGAGGCGGGAGGGAAGGTCGCCTGGAGCATGCGGCCCAGCGGTTCGCGCGTGCGGGCGCTCACCGTGGAAGTCATTTGCCAGACGGCCGGGTACTTCTCGATCGTGAACAGGTCGGGCACTTGCACGCTGCCGGGTCTCGCGACGCGCCCAAGGTCGTTCCGCACCATGTCCACAATCATCACATTCTCGGCACGGTCCTTTTCGGAAACCGAGAGAAGTTCCCGCCGCGCCTGGTCGTCCTCGGCCCATAATCCCCGTGCGGCCGTTCCCTTCATGGGACGCGATTCGACCTGCTGGCCATCGATCCGCAGAAAGAGTTCGGGCGAGGCGCTGCAGAGCGCCCACTCGCCCGTATCCACGAACCCGGCATAGGGTGCCTCGCCATCCCCGGCGATCCCGACGAACAGGCGCCAGGGGTCGATGTCCGTTCTGGCCTGGAGCCGGTAGGTGTAGTTGACCTGATAGGTGTCGCCCGCCTGAATGCAGCCCCGTATGGCCTGCAGGCAACGGTTGTAGGCCTCGCGGTCGACAGAAGGCTGCCAGTCGACGGCCACGTTGTCGGCCGTGCCATCGTCGGGAAGGGTGATTTCGTCGATCTGCCGGAACAGCCCGAACCAGAGCAGGGGGAACGCGCCGTCCGGCCGGGACGGCAGCGACGGATCGAAAGCGGGGGCGGCCTCGTAGGAGATGAACCCGGCGGCGTAACAGCCCTCCTCCTGGACGCAAGCCTCGATCTGTCCGATCAGCGGCACCACCTCGTCAAGACAATGGGTCGTCACAATCCGGAACGGCCGGGAGAACTCCAGCCAGCGCTTCCCGACCGCATCACGCAAGACGACCCGCCCGGGCATTGGCTGCATCAACATACCCCTACCGGGCCACCTTGCCGTGTGCGCCACGCAGGGCGTCCGTGACCTCGAGAAAACGGTCGATTTCTGCCTGGGTGTTGTAGTGCAGGGCCGATAAACGCACAAGCGACTCGACGCCGAGCGCGCGCAACACGTGTTTCGAATAGGCATCGCACGAGCGATAATGCACGACGACTCCGGCGTCGCGATAGCGTTGCACCGCTTCCGGCGCGGCCAGGTCCTCGATATTGAACGCCAGGACGCAGTCATGGTCGGAGGCCCGATCGTATCCGTGCAGGATCACGTGCGGCATCGCCAGCAGTCCGCGCGTCTTTCCATTCCCATGGAGGGCTCGCTGCAAAAGCGCCCGCTCGTGTTTTTGGGCCAGGTTCATGGCCGCCACGATCCGAGCCCGCCGATCCGAACTTCCCGCGGATCGCTGGCCAAGCCAGGCGAGATAATCGACGACGGCGGTCCAGCAGGCGTAGGCCGCAGGCTCCTGGGAGCCCAGATTCCAGTTTTCGAACGGCTTGCCCAGCAACCGGTCATGGGGGAGAGCCGCGATGCGGTCGGCAATCCAGCCAAAGCTGATGCCCATTTTGCCAAGAATCTTGTAGGGCGCGAAGAAATAGGCGTCGCAGCCCAGCGCCTCGACATCGACCGGGCCGTGAGGCGCGTGCTGGGTTCCATCGATCACCACGACGAGATCCGGCTTGATCCGCCGCGCTTCACGAATGATCCGTGCGGCGTCCAGCACGGTGCCCGTGATGTTCGAGGCATGGATGAACGCCAGCAGGCAGGTGTTCGCGTCGATCTCGCGCAATATGGCATCCGGATCGACACCGCCGGTAGCCGGATTCAGGCCGGCGACGCGCCACTCCTTGCGGCACGACTCCGCATAGAGCCGGGTCGAGTCGAAGGTCGACGGATGCTCCAGGCTGGTGGTCACGATATTCGTCCCCGCCATGTTCTCGGCGATCGCCCGAACCACCCGGAAGATGATCTGCGTGGTCGTCTGCGCCGCGACAACCTGGCCGGAACCGGCCCCGAAGAAGAGCCGCGCGTCGTCGCGTCCGCGCCGAATCACATCCGACACGTGGGCCGAAGAGGCTGTGTCTCGTCCTTCGTTGTCCGCGATGGCGGTCTCCTGCGCCACCGCCTCGCAGACGGATTTCAAGCGCAGGGAACCGCCCGCATTTTCAAGAAAGATGCGGGCGCCCGTGTGGGAATCACCCTCGACATGCATCAGGCGGGCGCGAATCTCGTCCAGCAGCTGCGGACTGAGCAGGTTGTGGTCGGTTTGTTCCGTCATCATCTACTCCCCAAACTGATTGCCGACCCGTGGAG
>CAYPJN010000360.1:0-3301 GCA_964411055.1 uncultured Lentisphaerales bacterium
GCCACGGCAGTTCGTCGATCGACGCCGCCATCGCCCAGGCCCTCCACACGCTCGACCAGGAGCGCGACGCGCGGCAGGAACGCGAGATATACGTGCTGACCGACGGCCAGGCGCTCCCCTGGCAAGGCTTCCGCACGGCCCCCGACGATCCCGCCCAGGCGTCGGACGGCCGCGGCGTCATCGCCCGCGAGCACCGCGACCGCATCCCCCTCTTCGTCCTGCTCGGCGGCGCCGAACGCCCCGAGAACACCTGGCCCGCCTCGGTCACACTGACCCCGCCCCTGCTGCTAGCGGGACAGGTGGCGCGCGTCGCCGTCGCGCTCGGCCGGACGGGACCGGCACGGCAGGTGGCGCTCTCCCTGTCCAGCGACGGCGGAACGGAACCGCTCAACCGCGGCTTGCTCGCCGAGGCCGATGGCGAGACGCCGGTCGAACTCGTGCTGCCTGGCCTGGCGCCGGGTCTCTGGACCGCTGAGATCCGCACGCCTCCCGACGCCCTGCCGTGCGACGACGCCTTCGGCTTCCTGCTGCGCGTCCGCGACCGCCTGCCGGTCCTGGTGGCCGGTCCGCCCGAGGCAGTCAAGTTCCTCCGCGCGGCCCTGGCTCCCGGCGGCGGCGACGAGATCGTCGCGGTGGTCGCGCCCGGCGAACTCGGTTCGGCCGACCTAGCCGGCTACGAGGCGCTCTTCCTGGCCGACGCCCTGCCGCTGAGCGGCCAGGCCATCCTGGCCATCGAAAGCTACGTCAAGGCCGGCGGAATCCTGGCCCTCTTCGCCGGCGACGGAGCCGCTCCGAGTGCCTACGATGACCTGCCCTTCCTCCCGGCGCCCGTGCGCGGAGTCGCCGAGATTCCCGTGCGCGATGCGGCGCGGCACATCGGCCGCGTCAGCCGCAAGGACACGATCTTCCGCCAATTCCGTTTCCCGCGCGGGGTGGTGCCGATGCTGGCGCTGAAGCGCGCACTGCTTTTCGGCCCGCCGGCCCCCGGCGGCACGGTGGTTCTGACGGCGGGCAGCGACCAGCCTTTCCTGCTGGTGCGACAGCTCGGCCGCGGCCTGGTCTTCCAGTTCGCCGTCTCCGCCGACCGCGACTGGAGCACGCTGCCGCTCACCGCCTTCTTCTTGCCAGTCGTCCACCAGATCGTCCGCCACGGCGCCGGCGCCACGCAGCAGCCGCCTGCGGCGCCCCTGCATACGGAATTGGCCGTCGACGAGTATCTGCCGGACTTCCGCACGGAGGAGCGTCTCTACGCTCCGTCCGGTCAGGAGACGCCCGTGCGCGACGCCGGCAACCTCGCGCATTTCGTCGAGCCCCTCTCCGAGCCCGGCCTCTACACGCGACGCCGCGCCGGCGGCGAGCCGCTCCCGGCGCTATTCGCCAATCCCGCGCGCGACGAGTCGCGCCTCGATCCCGCCACGCCGGAGGAACTGGCGGATTGGACCGGCTTTCGCACCTTCCGCGCGGAACGCACCCCCGAGGCGCTGCTGGCCGCCGCGGACGACCTGCACGAAGGCCGGGCCCTGGCCGAACCGCTCCTATGGATGATTTTGGCGCTGACCCTCGCCGAGTGGTGGTTCGCCAACCGCGCGCTGCGCCAGGGGGCGCGGCTCACTGAATCGCTTAGCATCGACCCATCGGGACGGGTCACCGGCTCCGCCTGAACCCGACATGACCGCCGACTGGACATACGAGCACAACGTGCCCATCCTGCTGGTCCTGCTCCTGCTGGCAGGATCGGTCGGCTTCGTGCTCTTCTCCTTCCTGCGCCACAACCGGTCGCGCGCCGCCCTCGGCTTGCCGCTGCTTGGCCTGCGGTTGCTCTTCCTGCTGCTGCTCTTCTGGACGATGCTGCTGCCAGGCCGCCGCCGCGTCACCATCGAGAAGATCCAGCCGCGCATGCCGGTGCTGCTCGATACATCGGTCTCGATGACCCACAACCTCGACCGGGCCTCGGACGAGTCGCGCTGGCGGAAGGCCCAGGCGTTTCTCGATGCCGGCTGGGCGCGCCGTCTGCGTTCCCGCTGCCGCATCGAGGTCTATCCCTTCGCCGCCGGGCTCGGCACGCCCGTGTCGCCCGAACAGGTTGGCGCGCTCGCGCCCGACGGACAGGCGACAGCCCTGAATGCCGCCCTCGGACGCCTCTTTGACCGGGTCCGCGGGCAGGAGATACTCGGCGTGGTCGTGCTCTCGGACGGCATCGACACGCGCGAGCGCCGCGAGGTTTGGGCCGGGGGACCATGGCCCGCGCCGCTCTACGTGGCCGCGCTCGAAAATCCCGACGAGTCCGAGATCCTGCCCGACGTGCGCGTCGACGCCGTCGAGACCCCGCGACGCGTCGTCGTCGACTGGGACACGCCGCTGACGGCGACCATCGCCGGCAACGGCCTCCGTGGCGAGACCTTCCCGATCCAGTTGCTGCGGAATGGACGGATCTTCGAGCAGGCCGCCATCCAGTTGCCGCCCGAGGGCGGCTCGCGCGACATGCAGTTCATCCTGCCGCATGCCGAGATCGGCACGGAGACCTGGACGGTACGCGTGCCGGCGCTGCCGTGCGAGACGCAAACCAACGACAACGAGATGGTCGTCTCGGTCGAGGTGCTCGACAGCCAGAACCGCGTCCTCTTCCTCGAGCACACGCCGCGCTTCGAGAGCAAGTATGTAGTCCGCGAACTCTTCGCCAACCGGACCATCACGCCGCTGGCCTTCTTCCGCGGACCGAGCGGCGCCTTCGTTGCCTATGGCGGCCAGCCCGGCCGGACCTTCGAGATTTCAGCGGAGCAACTGGCCGAGAACAAGATCATCATCCTGGGCGATTTCGATGCCGCCGCGCTGAATCCCGAAAAGTGCCGGGTGATCGCCGATTTCGTCGAAAAGGGAGGCAGCCTGATCCTGCTGGGAGGCAGCCGCCTCTGGGGCGCCCAGGGCATCGCGGCGACACCGCTGGCCCGCCTGCTGCCCTTCACGCGCGCGCCGGGATCGGCGCGCGAGGGCCGTTACCCGGTCGCCTGGACCGCCGAGGGCCGCGCGCACCCCGCCTTCGCCAACAACCCCGCAGTGCCCGAGGCGCTGCCTCCCGTGCTGACGGTCTTCGGCGGCGCGGCGCCCGGGACCGCCGCCTTGACGCTCGCCACGGCCGAGACCGAGGCCGGCGTCGAGCCGCTGCTCGTCTCGCGCGCCTACGGACAAGGCAAGGTGCTGGCGGTCCTGACCGATTCGCTCTGGCGCTGGATCATGCAGCCCGCGGAAGACAAGCCCTTCGCCTTCTTCTGGCGCCAGGTGATCGAATGGATGTCGCCCTCGG
>CAYPJN010000361.1:0-3288 GCA_964411055.1 uncultured Lentisphaerales bacterium
AAGTATCCGGAGAGCGCCTGGGCGGCGGAGGCCGGCGAACGCTCGGAGCAGGTGCGGCTCGTGATCGAGCAAGTCTTCGGCGGCACCATCAAGACGGTCGTGACCCCGGAGCTGATGACCAAGGTGCGCTCCATCCAGTACCGCGACGCCCGCCTGCTGTTCGCGCAGGGGCAGATCGCCAACGCCAAGGAACGGCTGCTGGGCGTTCTGAACCAGTTTCCCGATGCCCCCGAGGCCGTCCCCGCGCTGGGCGACCTGGCGCGCTGCTACATGCAGGAGCTGGTCGATAATCCCGACGAGGTGATCCTGGCCGACACCGTGATAGCCCACCTCTCGGAGCGGTTCAGCGGCAACTCCCTGACGCGTGGCCCGGCGGGCGAGGAGGTCATCCGCCTGGCCGAGTACTGGCTGGAGCTGGGGCGCGCCGACAAGCGGGCTGCGGTCTACGACGGCTTCTTCAAGAACTTTCCCGATCACGCCATGGCCTCGTCCTACATGCTGTCGTTCGGCGAGCGCCACTACCAGGAGCAGGACTACCCGGCGGCCCTGAGCTATTTCCGGCAGGTCGCCGACGCCTACACGAACGCCGCCGTCGCCTTCGCCGCGCTCAACCGCATCGCCACCATCCACGAGGAGACGGGCGACATCTCCAACCGGCTCGCGGCCGTCACGGCCTATGTCGAGCGGCTCGCCGCCCGCGACAAGCCCGGCCAGGAGCTGATGAACGCCCGCTACCGCCAGGCGTCGGCCTACAAGGACTTCGGCTCGGGGTTGCTCAAGGGTTCGACCAACGCGGCCGACCGCGCCCTCGGCAACCAGTGGATCGGCCGCGCGGCGGTGGCCTACAACCAGCTCGCCGGGATTCTGAAGGCTCCCGACAACCCCTACCAGGCGAACGACAAGGAACGGAAGGCTAACGCCTCCCTGCTCGAGGCGGCGCTCTACAACATGGCCTACTGCCTCTCGCAGATCACCCAGCCGGCGGAGAACCTGCCGGCGATCCGCCAGCGGGCGATCGAGGCCTACGAGGGCCTGGTCAACACCTTCCCGAAATCGCCCCTGGCGCCGACCGCCCTGATCCAGGTCGGCTCGCTCTGGACGATGATGCGCGACGCCGGCAAGGCCGAGGCCACGCTCTCGCGCCTGCTCAAGGGCTATAAGGACTCGCCCGAGGCGCGCAGTGCACTGCCGCTGATCGCCGAGAACCTGATGAAGCTCGGCATGCGCGAGGAGGCGGTCGCGCGCTACCGCGCGATGTTCGGCGAGACCGGCGGCAAATACGGCGACCTCGACCTGCTGCGGGCGGCGCAGGCTTTGACCGATGCCGGAGAATATGACCTGGCGCAGCAGGGCCTGGAGCGGGTTCTCGGCCGCGCCAAGGAGCCCTCCATCATGGTGCCGGCGCGCCTGGCCCAGGGCAGACTGTTGCTGAAGCGCGGCGAGCACGCGGCGGCCGTCGAAGCGCTGAAGGCCTTCATCGCGGAGTTCTCGGGCTACGCCCTGATGCTCGACGCCAGCGAGCTGCTGAGCCAGGCGGCCAGCGAAGCCGGCATGCGCGAGAAGGACGACCTGAAGCGCAAGCTGCTCTTCAACGATGCCATCGAGGCCCAGAAGCAGGTCCGCCAGCGCCGCACCAACCAGGTCGACATGGCTCGCAGCGACATCGAGGTCGGGCGCATCATGGCGCGCAAGGCGCGCGCCGAGACGGAGTTCGGCAAGACGGCCGCCGCCGATGAGAGCCGCGGCAAGGCGCTGATCTCCTACCAGGCTTTCATAGACAGCACCGATCCCGCCAATCTGGCCCTGGCGCCGCTGGTCGAGACCGCCTATTACGAGAGCACGCCGCTGATGCTGGAGCACCGCAAGTGGCTCATGGCCGCCGAGAACTGCGAGAGCTACCTGCGGGCCTTCCCGCGCGGACGCTACGTCGGCGAGATGCGTTCCTGGCTGAACCAGGCGCACATCGAGCTGGGATCGAAGGCGGGCGGCACGCCGGCGCCCGCTGGAACCGCGCCGGCGCCCGCTGGAACCGCGCCGGCGCCTGCTGGAGCGGCCGCGCCCGCCGCGCCCGCCGCCCCCGCAACACCCGCGACCCCCGCGGAGCCCGCCGCACCCGCGGCACCCCTGAACCCTGAACCCTGAACCCTGACCACTGCCCCCTGCCCCCTTTCCGAGGACACAACCATGAAACACCACATCCCCGCCCGTCCCTCCCCGCGCCTGCTGCTGTCGCTGCCGTCGCTGCTGGCGTCCCTGCTGCTGCTGGCGGGTGCGGCCGGCGCCCAGATCAACGGCACCATCCAGACCACCGACGGCCGCTCCATCCAGGGCCAGATCCGCTGGCTGGCCGCCCAGAAGAAGTATGTCATCATGGCGGTGCGCCCGGGCACGCAGACGACGATCGAGATCCAGTTGCAGCCGGAGCAGGTGGCGAAGATCAACGTGCCTGCGCCGCGCGAGCTGGCCCCCGCCGTCCAGGCCGTGCGCTCCGGCGCCAACGCCGCGGCGGCCATTCCCGTGCTCGAAAAGATCGTCCGCGACTACGTCATGATGCAGTGGGACGAGCCGGCCGCGCGCGCGCTGGCCGAGGCGCAGCTTGCCGTCGGCACGCCTGAGGCGGCCATCAAGGCCTGCGAGATCGTAATCGCCATGAAACCGCAGGCCGCCTACATGGGCGAGCTGGCCATCACCTACTGGCAGGCCTTGCTCAAGGCCAACCGTTCTGCTAAACTTGATGGTCTACTTAAGGACGCCATCGCCAAGGGGGGCCGCGAGGCCTCCGCCAGCGCGCTGATCATGCGGGGCGACATGCTGATGGAGCGGAAGCAGCCGCGCGACGCGCTGAAGGATGGCTACCTGCGGGTCGTCGTGCTCTACGAGGGTGTCCGCGCGGTTCAGCCGGAAGCGCTCTTCAAGGCGGCCAAGGCCTTCGATGCGCTCCAGCAGAATCCGAACGCGGAGAAGATGCGCTCCCTCCTCCGGACGAAGTTTCCGGGAAGCGAGTACGCGAAGAAGATCTGAGGACGGCGCCGGCCACGGGCCGTTGCCGGGTTGGGAATGAGAGTGACAGGGAACAAGGAAACGAAGGTGGAGACCCGATGAAACAGATGCTTGGATTCGCAGTGGTTTGCGCTGGCCTGCTCCTCGCCCGCCAGGGCGTCGTCCGCGCCCAGGACGAGGCGCCCGCGCCGGTGCCCGACTTCGCGGCGGCCGCCGCCCCTGCCGCCGCCCCTGCCGCCGCCCCGGCCGCCGCCCCGGCGGGAACGGGCCTGGCCGAGAACCCCGAGA
>CAYPJN010000362.1:0-3287 GCA_964411055.1 uncultured Lentisphaerales bacterium
GAGGATCGAACAACCTCATCGACCAGGATGCCAAACTCGTCGCACTCGCCGACAACGGTGGGCCGACGCCGACGCACGCGCTGCTCGCGGACAGCCCAGCCCTCAACGCCGGCGTTGCCGGCACGGTCACCTACGATCAGCGCGGCGTGCCGCGCAACCAGGGCAACGCCCCCGACGTCGGCGCGTTCGAAATGCCCTATCATACCTATGCGGATGACAGTTATACGGCCGAAGCCTGCGGCGGCCACGTCTGGGGCGCCGATGCCTTCGCCACGATCCAGTCGGCAGTCAACGCCGTGGGCACCGCCGGCACGGTCGACGTTGCGGCCGGCACGTACGCCGAAAATCTGGATCTCGCCAAACCGGTCGCCCTGCTCGGTCCGAACGCGGACATCTCGCCCAACACGGGGATCCGAGTCGCCGAGGCCGTCATCGATCCTCCGGGCACGGGCAACAACTGGGTCGGGCGCGCGATCAAGATCGCGACGGATGATGTGACGATCAAGGGCTTCAAGGTCACCGGCGTCGACTCGGATGCCGCGATTGTTTCCGGCTATGGAAGCTATGGCATCAATACCGACAATGTGCGGAGCGAGAAGATTTTGTTTGCTGATATCACGGCTAGCGCCATCTACACGATGTCTGCCTCGGGCCAATGCTCGAACTGGACGGTTACGGACAACCGCATCCAGAACGTGGCCAATGGCGCCGCATCCAATTCCGGCATGAACCTCTGGGATCAGAGCAATCTGATCTGCACGTACAACGAAATCTTGAATGTCGGCTATACCGGGATCCAGTTGGGCGGCGGTGTGGGCGTGACGACCGCCACCGTCCAGTACAACAAGATCACCAATGTGGCCCAGCAGGGAATTCAGATCGCCAACGCCTGCAGCGACATACTCATGGCGGACAACCTGATCAACGGCGCAAATCTGATCCAGGATCCGGACAAGGGCGGCATCCGGCTGGATGGCACGGATTACACCGGTGCCGTCACCATCCGGAATAACACCATCTCCAATTCGTTCAACGGAATTGCCGTCAAGGACGGCCAGAACATCGACGGGAAACAGGTCACTGTCATTGCCAACAACATTGCCAACAACACACAGGCAGGCATCTACAACGGCGGCACGGGCACGCTCGCCGCATCCAGCAACTGGTGGGGCAGCGCGAGCGGCCCGACCTCGCCCGACAACCCTGGCGGTACTGGCACGGCGGTCTCCGGGCTGGTCGATTTCCTCCCCTTCTACACGGAAGTGGCACTCGAGAATCTGGCTCCCTACGGCCTTGTGCTCTCCGCCGCCACGGTGGCCGAGAACACCGCCGCCGGCTTCGCGGTCGGCACGCTCGCCACGACCGACGACGACACGGGCGACACGTTCACCTACACCCTCGTCGCCGGGATCGGCGACACCGGCAACGGATTCTTCACGATCGACGGCGCCACTCTCAAGACGAGCGCCGCATTGGATTTCGAAACGCAGCCGACGCTGTCCGTCCGCATCCGGACGACCGACAGCCACGTCAACAACGCGGGCGCCTACGACGAGGTCTTCACCATCACCGTCACCGACGTCAACGACGCCCCCGTACTGGCGCCAATCGGGCCCCGGATTGTCAACGAGGACGAACTGCTGGCCTTCGGCATTTCCGCCAGCGACCCGGACAACGACGAGCTTGCCTACACCTGGCAGGACGTCCCGGCGTGGGCGACCGCGGCCGGCACCTCGTTCGCGGGGACACCGACTCAGGCCGACGTGGGTACCTATAATCTCACCGTCACGGTCTCCGACGGCTCGCTGACGGACTCCGAAAACTTCACCCTCACGGTCGAGGCGGTCAACGACAACCCGACCGTCGCGAACGCCCTGCCCGATCTGAACCGGCAGCAGGATTTCGCGACCTTCACGATTCCGCTGGCGCCGGTCTTCGCCGATGCCGAGAACGACACGCTGGCCTACAGCGTGGCGGCCGACGGCGTCGTCGGCGCCTCGGTCGACGGCTCGACCCTGACCCTCTCCTCCATCGCCGGCAACCGCGGCGTCGCCACCGTGACGGTGACGGCCACGGAAACCGCCACCCCGGAGAAGCTCGCCGTCAGCGACACCTTCACCGTGACCGTCAAGCCGGTCTTGAACACGACACAGAACACCTTCTTCGACACCATCCAGGCGGCCGTCGCCGATGCCGGCACGCTGGCCGGGGATGTGATCTCGGTGGCGGCGGGCACCTATGAACCGCCGGTCTGCATCACGGTCGCCAAAAACCTCGTGCTCCAGGGGCCGCCATGCGAACCGTCGTCCGGACTGCCAGAGGTCACGATTTCCGGCAACGGCGCCCATCGGATCTTCGAGGTGAGCGCGGGTTGTACGCTAAACTTGAAGAACCTGGCAATCGCAAACGGCAGTGGCAGTTACGGCGGGGCGATTTCCGCATCCGGCAGCCTGCGGGCGGAGGCGTGCCTGTTCATCGACAACGTATCCAGCGGCTACGGCAGCGCGATCGCGGCGCAGTGCGGCCAGGGGTGTGTCCTGTTCCTGACGAACTGCACGTTCGCCGCGAACACGCAGACCGGGAGCGGCGGCGGCGGCGCTGTTTACGTGACGAACGGTAAGGACAACGGCAGCGCCGAGACGGATGCGGAGATCTACGATTGCGTGTTCGTGTCGAACACCACGGCCACCTGCAGTGCCTCAGCGCTGATGGTCAACGCGTCCAACGCCAAGGTCGCCGACTGCACGTTCCAGTACAACTCGTCAATGTCTGCTGTCTTTGCCGACAACGGCGGCGACATTGAATTCAGCGGTTGCAGGTTCGACCACAACGCCGGCGCGAACGGCACGGTCTACTTTGCCAGCGAGAACACCTGCACGTTCACCGCCTGCGATTTCACCCTGAATACGGTTTCAGGCGCCAGCATCAATGGCGGCGGCGCGATCTACTGCTCGGGCGTTGCCAAGATTGTCGGCTGCGCGTTCGTCTCCAACCGCGTAGAGAGTGCGGCGGGCAAGGGCGGCGGCGCACTCGTCTTTGGTTCTGGAAGTTCCTGCAGTGTCGTCACCGGTTGCGTCTTTGTCGCCAATGGGCTGGCGGGCAGCGGTAGCGGTACCAGCATATTTGTCAGCAAGGGGTTCGCCGCGGCCACACTCGTGACGCTGAGCGCGAATTATTGGAATGACGGCGGCTTCCCGACAATCAGTTCCACGGACGGATCAGCCGACATTTATTACCAAATGGCGGGCGGCGGTTCATCCGCCGTGGTCGAGTCGTTTTATGCAGAC
>CAYPJN010000363.1:0-3277 GCA_964411055.1 uncultured Lentisphaerales bacterium
GATGACCAGCAGCATCATGCGCTCCGAGAGCGCCGGCAACTCGGCTTCGCCGCCGCCGGTCGCCGCCATCAGTGCCGCCGGCGCGCCCAGCAGCCCGCAAAACGCCGCGCTACGGAGCAGGCGCGCCCGTGCGCCGCGCCTGCCGCCGAGAAATGTCCTGCCCGTCATCGTATCATGCATGCCAGAGTTCCTCGCAAATGGAGCAGAATGTAGTGCAATCCGGCGCGGTAAGCAAGTTTCCGCTTGCCGGAGACGCGGCGGGGGTGGTATGCTCGTTTCTATGCGCAGAAACAAAGGAAAGGATCACCCCATGGACAAGATTTTGCGGTGTCTGCTGGCCTGCGGTCTGGCGGCGCTGGCCGGATGCGGTCCGCGCGCCAAGGACGGAGGCGCCCCGCGCGTAATCACGCTCAACTACGCCAACTTCCCGCCGTCGTCGACCTTTCCCTGCGTGCAGATGGAACGCTGGAAGCAGGAGGTCGAGCGCCGCACGGGCGGTCGGGTGCGCATCAATACCTATCCCGGCGGCACGCTGCTGGGCGCCAAGGACATATTCGACGGCGTCGTGGCCGGCACGGCCGACATCGGCAACTTCGCCATGAGCTACCAGCCGGGACGCTTCCCGGTCTCGGAGGCGGTCGACCTGCCCCACTTCTTTCCGGACGCGGCGCGCGCCAGCCTGGTGCTGGCCGACCTCCTCGCCGCCTTCAACCCGGACGAGTTCAAGTCCGTCAAGGTGCTGACGGCCTTCACCTGCCCGCCGGCCGTCGTCATGAGCGCGAAGCCCGTCGCGTCGCTGGCCGACCTCGCCAACCTCCCCCTGCGCTCGTCCGGAACGGGGGCCGAGGTCATGAAGCGGCTCGGCGCACTCCCCGTGGCCATGCCGCAGTCCGATGTGCCCGACGCGCTGCAGAAGGGCGTCGTGCAGGGCAATGTCTCGTCGGCCGAGGTCCTCAAGGACATGAACTACGCCGCCTACTGCCCCCATGTGCTCAAGACCGACCTCTGCGTCATCAGCTTCGCCGTGGTGATGAACCGCGCGTCCTACGAGGCCCTGCCGGCCGACGTCAAGGCCGTCTTCGATGACCTGTACCGCGAGCAGGCCGAGTGGACCGGACGCTACGTCGACCGCCATGTCGAAGAGGCGCTCGCCTGGTCGCGCACGAACCACAACCTGACCGTGACCGTGCCGGATGCGGCCGACACCGCCACCCTGCGGGCGACGGCGCAGCCGCTCATCGACGACTATGTTTCCCGCATGGCGGCCAAGGGCATCGACGGACAGGCGGTCATTGACTTCATCAGGCGCCGCTAAGCCACCATGCATGTCCGCCTGATCCAAGTCGAAGCATGCCTCTGCCGCGCCGGCATGGCCGTCTCCGGGCTGCTGCTCGCCGGCCTCGTGCTGCTCTCCGGACTCAATGTCGTGTTCCGCCTGGCCGGCCACCCGATCAGCGCGACCTACGAACTGAGCGGTTTCGCCGGCGCCCTGCTGGCCGCCCTCGCCCTGGCCGAGACGCAGCGGCGCCGCGGCCACGTCGAGCTGGACCTCTTCACGCGCGGCTACCCACAGGGCGTGCAGCGGCGCATCGGTGCCGTCAACGTCCTGGCCGGCGCCCTGCTGATGGGCGTGCTGGCGCTGCAGATCGCGCGCCGCGCCGGCACGCTGCTGCGCGCGGGCGAGGTCTCGGAGACGCTCAAGCTGCCCTATCCCTGGGTCATGTACGCCGCAGCCCTCGGCTTGCTGCTGCTGGCGGTCTCGTTCCTGGCCGATTTCGTCCTGCTGGCCATGGGTCACGGCAGCCTGGACGCCGAGGCCAAGTCCGCGCTGCGGCGCGGCCGGCCGGTCAACAGCATCCGCGGCGACGTGGAGGATGGGTGATGGACCCGTCGCTCATCGGTTTCATCGGTATCGCCGCGATGCTGGTGCTGGTGCTTTTCATGGGCATGTCGCCGGGCCTGGCGATGCTGCTCGCCGGCTTCGGCGGGCTGATGGCTCTCCATCCGCCCGCCAGTTTCGCGGCCCTGGCCGGCGGCACGACAGGCGCCGAGGTCTGGAGCGTCTTCTCCAACTACGGCTTCACCGTGATCCCGCTCTTCGTGCTCCTGGGCGAAGTCATCTTCCACGCCGGCTACAGCGACCGCCTCTTCCAGGCCGTCAGCGCCTGGTCCGGCCACCGCCGCGGCGGACTGGCCACGACGACCATCCTCGCCGCGGCAGGCTTCTCCGCCATCTGCGGCTCGAACACGGCCACCGCCGCGACCATGAGCTCCGTGGCCTCCGGCCCGATGACCCGCGCCGGCTACCATCCCGAACTCAAGGGCGGCAGCATCGCGGTCGGCTCGACGCTCGGTGTGATTATACCGCCGAGCATCGTGCTGGTAGTCTATGGCCTCTACACGGGGGTCAGCATCGGTCAGCTCTTCGCCGCAACCCTGGTGCCCGGCCTGTTGCTGACCCTTGCGCTGGTTCTGGTCATCAAGGCGATCCTGTTGCGCCATCCCGACTGGGCGCCCGCGGGTCAGCGCGGCTCGCGCGCGGCGCGCCGGGCGGCCCTGGCGCCCGTGCTGGATGTGGCTTTGCTCTTCGGCGTGATCATGACCGCGATGTTCTCGGGGTGGGTGACGCCGACCGAGGCGGCCGGTTTCGGCGCTCTGCTCGGCATCCTCGGCTGCGTGGCGCGCGGCCGCCTCACCTGGGGCGCCTTCCTCAAGGCGCTCAATGCCACGCTGCGCATCACGGCCATGGTCTTTCTGATCCTCGCCGGCGCCACGGTCTTCGGTCGTTTTCTCGTCCTGACGCGCCTGCCCTTCATTCTGACCGAATGGGTCGCGCGGCTCCACCTGGCCCCGGTGCTGATCTTCCTCGTCATGATGGCCTGCTACTTCCTCGGCGGCTGCCTGATGGATGCGCTCGCCTTCCTGCTGATCTCCCTGCCGCTATTCGATCCCCTGATGCAGCAGATCGGCGCCGACCTCTTCGCGCAACTGCCGCTCGACGGCTGGCTGCAGCCGTATGTGGGCGGCGGCCTGGCGGCGGGCGAGGGGCTGGTCAAGGTGTGGTTCGGCATCGTCGTCTGCCTGATGACCACGCTGGGGGCGATCACCCCGCCGATCGGCGTCTCCTGCTTCGTCGTCGCGGGCATGAATCCCGATGCCGACTCCGCGCAGGTCTTCCGCGGTGCGATGCGCTTCCTGCCGGCCTATCTGGCGGTGATGCTGCTGCTCCTGCTCTTTCCGCGCCTGACAGTCGGCCTCCTGGCCGGACTGGTGCACT
>CAYPJN010000364.1:0-3269 GCA_964411055.1 uncultured Lentisphaerales bacterium
TGAGGCGTGACGCGTGAGGCGTGACGGGTGAGGCGTGAGGCGTGAGGCGTGAGGCGTGAGGCGGGGCGGGTGAGGCGGGGGTGGTGAGTGGTGAGTCGTGAGTCGTGAGTGGTGAGTCGTTGGCGGGATCCGGCGCCGGCGTTTCGGGCGGCGGTTGTGGGGGACGGGACAGACGGCGCGGGCGGCGGCCCGCATTGTCAGACGAGAGCGCCATGGTTGTCCCCCTCCGTGCGTGGTTCGGCGGCGGTCTCATCGGCGACGCGGCACGCCTTGTCGACGGCGGCGATCAGTTCAGTGCTCATGAAAGGCTTGGGCAGGAAGGTGTTGAAGCCGTCCTCCGTGAAGTTCAGCCCGACATCCTTCTCGCGGAAGCCGCTCATGACGATGGTCGGCAGGCGCGGGTTGCGGCGGTGCAGGGCTCTGCAGACCTCGATGCCGGAGAGGCCGCCGTTGAGCGTGCCGTCGACCAGGGCGAGGCGGATGCGCCGCGAATCCTTGTCGAAAAGCCGCAGGGCCTCCTCGCCGTTCTCGGCGGCGATGACCGTGAAGCCCTTGTCGGCGAGGATGATGCCGACGAGCTTTAGGATCGCGGCGTCGTCGTCGGCCACCAGGATGCGGCCGCGGGAGCCGGGCGGGTTTGCCGGGGCGGCGGCGCTCGCGGCCGGGGCGGCGGCGCTCGCGGCCGGGGCGGCGGCGGGGGCTTCGGAGAAGCGGACGCGACCCTCCGCGTCGCGGGCGGCGGGCAGCAGGATGCGGAAGCGGGTGCCCTCGCCCGACCGGCTGGAGACCGCGATGCCGCCGTTGTGGGCGCGGACGATGCCCAGGCAGGCGGAGAGTCCGAGCCCGCGCCCCATGGCCTTGGTGGTGAAGAAGGGGTCGTAGATGCGGTCAAGGGTGCGCTTGTCCATGCCGTGTCCGGTGTCGCTGACCTCGATCAGGGCGTAGTCGCCGGGCTGCAGCGGGGTGGTCGCGAGGTAGGCGTCGAGCTCGTCGGCGGCGGGGGTGGCGTGGGCCGTGGCGAGGGTGATGGTGCCCGAGAGCGCGGACAGGGCGTCGGAGGCGTTGACCAGGAGGTTCATGACTACCTGCCAGATCTGGGTGGCGTCGGCCTCGACCAGCGGCACATTGTCGGCGAAGTCGAGGATGAGCTCGGCCTGCGGGGAGAGCGAGCGCCGCATCAGGCCGACGAGGTCGCGCAGGAGCGTGTTGAGATCGGTGATGTCGAAGGTGAAGGTGCCCTGTCCGGCGTAGGAGAGCATCTGGCGCGTGAGGCCCGAGGCGCGGATCATGGCGAGGCGTATGTTCTCGACGGCCTCGCGCGCGGCGGGTGTGATCGGCTCGCGCATGGCCATGTCGACATGGCCCAGCATGGCGGTCAGGATGTTGTTGAAGTCGTGGGCCATGCCGCGGGCGAGGACGCCGAGGCTCTCGGTCTTCTGCAACTGGGACATCTTCTCCTCGATGCGCGCGCGTTCGTGCTGCGCGAGGTGCCGGGCGGTCATGTCGCGGATCATGACGAGGACGCGGTTGTCGGCGAGGCGCGCCATGCGGAACTCGACCCATGACAAGCCGCCCTGCTCGCGCCGGATGGCCGCCTCGAAGATCTGGGTGCGGCCGGTCTCGAGGACTTCGGCGGAGCGCCGCAGGAAGCTGTCGATGGCCTCGGTCGGGACGCGCTCCGATTGCCGGATGTTGTCGCCGACCTTGAGCGACGGGAAGAGGCCGACGAGCGGGCCGTTGGAGTGGTTGGTGATATCGGTCAGGTTGCCGTCGCGGTCGATGACGATGATCAGGTCCGGCGAGGCGGCCAGCAGGGCGCGCATGTGCTCGTTGCGGCGCACCAGGGCCTGGTGCTCGCCGTCGATGGCGTCGAGCATCTGGTCGATCGTCGAGGCGACGACGCCGAACTCGTCGCGGCGCTTCCAACCGATGCGGCGGCCGTTGGGGATGCCATTGCCGAAGGCCTGCAGGGTGTCGGCGAGGCGCGTCAGCGGATTGAGCACGGCGTGGCCCTGGACGAGGAAAATGGGGACGATGAAGAGCACGCCGACGCCGGCGACGAAGAAGGTGAGCCACGCGATGGCCAGGTCGGCGAGGTGCCTGAAGGAGTAGCCCAGGCTGAGGGAGAGCGAGAAGACCTGGCGTCCGTGGATGTCGTATAATGGCAGGCTGGCGCGCACCGGCGCGTCGGCGCGCCAGAAGGCGGGGATGTCGTAGAGGATGTTGGCGCCGACCACCTCGCCGTGGCGGGCGGCACCGGGCGCGCGGGCGGCGCGGGCGGCGGTCTGCACGACGCTCGATTCGAGCGGCAGGCCGGCGGTGATGCGGCGCATGACCGCCGCGTTGCCGATGGAGCGGCCCACCAGGACGTTGGCCAGGGGCGCGGAGGAGGAGGCATCGTCATCGCCCGGCGGCGGGGCGGCGACCGGCGCGGCGGCGATGAGCACGGGCGTGCCGGAGAGCAGCACCAGACCGCTGCGGGCGGGGCCGGCGGCGTCCTCCGACTTTTCGGCCAGCACCGAATCCGGACGCAGCAGCTCGCGGATCTCTTCTTGCTGCAGCAGCGTGGGCCGGCACTCTCCGCCGTCGCGGACGAAGGCGCAGAGCAGCCCGCCGTTGGCCCCGGCGACGGCCAGGAGATCGACGCCGAGGTGGTCGAGCGAAGCGGCGTCCCACTGGTTGGAGGCGATGCCCGGCGCGCCGTCATCGCCGCCGGGCGCAGGGCCGCGGAGGACGGTGGCCATGGCGGTGGTTCGCGCCACGACCTGGAGCTGGTCGAGCTCCCCGCGCACCGAACCGCGCAGCATGGGAACCGCATGCAGCAGGTGCCGCGAGGCCTGCTTGAGCGTGTTGACGACGACCAGGCGGCCGCCGGCGTAGAAGACGCCCAGCAGAAGCAATAGCCCCAGGCCTGTAGCCCATGCCAGCCTGCTGCGTACTTTCATGCTATCAGCTCAACGCGAACAATCCTGCCGGCCCGCCTACCGCGCGAGGCCATGCAAACGCGTACTGGCGGAGAGGGGGGGATTCGAACCCCCGGTACCGGCTTAAAACCAGTACCGCGGTTTAGCAAACCGCTGCTTTCAGCCACTCAGCCACCTCTCCGGAAAGAAACCCATGCTTCCATCGCGCGGCGCGGCCGTGCCGGAGCTGGGCGTCGCGGGTTGCATCATAGGCCACTGCACGAGGCGGTTCAAGCAGAAAGCTTGCAGGGGGGGTAATCGGCTAGCCACAGGGGGGCGCGCGGGGGGCGCATGGAGGAGCGGGCG
>CAYPJN010000365.1:0-3249 GCA_964411055.1 uncultured Lentisphaerales bacterium
CCTTCAGGCGGAAGCCGTCCAGGGGCTTCAGCCCCGCCTCTCGCTGATCCCTGTGCCCATCAGCATCCCGCCCTCCCAGCATGCGCTTCCCGCGCCCCCCCTGTGGCTAGCCGATGACCATGAATGCGGTGTTCGGTTAGCCGCGTGGGCGCGAGGGAAGCGCGTGGAACTGCCGACGGGGCCGCACAACATTTTTTTGAGGCGCCGGCCGGACGGTATCACCCCAGGAACGGGATCAGGTCGGCCGGGGCGAGCGGCAGCGCCCCCAGCCGCGCGGCCTCGCTGGCGAGCGCGTTGTCGTTGGTCACCAGCATGATCGCGGCCGTGTCCGATGCCTGCCGGAAGAAGCGCAGCTCCTCGATCAGCACCTTGTCGGCGCGGTGCTCGCCCTCGCCGCCGGAATAGATCGCGGCGACGTTCGTGGAGTGGTTCGAATCGCTGCGCTCGGAACCGTCGAAGACAACCCGCACGCGGCAGGTCGGCCGGTCCGCCGCCAGCCGCACCATGTCGCCGACCAGCCAGTCGCGCGCCTGGCGTCCGGGATAGACGTGGTCCTGCGGACGTCGGTAACGCGCCTGCAGGCCGAAGAGCACGTTGTGACCGTCCAGCAGCAGGATTCCGGGGAGCTGGCCCAGCAGCACGGCGCGCAGGCGGCCGCGCGGGCTCTCCAGATCCTCGTCCCTGGCCTCCGGCGCAGGCTCCGCGGTCTGTGCCAGCGCGGCCTGGCGCCGGTGCAGGGTTGCCAGCAGCGCCTCCGCCGCCTCCGCCCCCAGCGCGCCGCTGATCCGGAACAGGCGGATGGCCTCGCGCCACGCCGCGAGCGACTCGGCCGGGGCGCTGTTTACGGCCGCGGCCAGCGGCGGGCGCAATCCGTCCGGCGCCTCCTCAACCTCCAGCACACGCCGCAGCCGGTCGGCCTCGGCCCGCAGCGCTTCGGCCGTCGCCGCCAGCGACGGCAGAGGACGCAGGGCGTTGCCGAGAGCGTCGGCGCAGCGCGTCATCATGGTCTCGATCCGCCGCAGGCGCTCCTGCACGATGGCGCGCGTGCCGCTGGCGCGGTCGGCCCGCGCCTGCGCCTCGAGCGCCGCCTCCGCCTGCGCAAGCAGCGGATCGTCCGCGCCCTCCGCGGCCTCCGCGCGCGCGGCCTCCTGCGCGGCGCGGGCGCGCGGGCCGCCCAGCCAACCGCAGAACTCCTCCGCCAGGCGCGCCTCGACGAGACGGCTCACCTGCGCCTCGGCATCGTCCCGGAAGCGCCGCAGTTCGGCCTCGAGCCGCTGCGCCGCCTGGCGCGCCTGGCGCTCGGCGGCCGCGGCGCCGGCCTGGGCGGCCTGGGCGCGCCGTAGATCCTCCTGGCACGTCTCGAGCTGCTTTTGAAGCCGCCGGGCGCGTTCCTCGACCCCCTTGAGGCTGCGCAGCGCATGCCGGTCCTCGCGGATTTGTTCCTCGAGCCGCGCCCGCGCCTCGTCGGGCGCCGCGCGCGCGCCGGGCGCCGGACTTCCGTCCACGGACGGGGCGCAGGCGGCCACCGTATCCATGAGCATGGCCAGGCGCTCGCGCAGCTCCCGCGCCCCGCGGGCGGAGCGCTCCGGATCATCCGCGGTGCCGGCGTCCGCCTGCGCGGCGGGCGGCGGCGCGGCCGCCTCCCGCTCGCGGATCGCGCCGCGCTCGTCCAGCAGGCGCGCCAGTCGCATGGGCGGCGCGCCGAAGAGGGCGGCCAGGGCCGCGGCATGGTCGTTCAGAAAGTCCGCCGAGAGCGGTGCGACGACGGCCGCGTTGAGGCTGTGGCGCGCCAGCAGGCGGCGCAGCGGCGCGTCGATTACCTCGCCCGCCTGCGCGAGCTGCGCGATGCGGGCGCGGATCTGCGCCGCGCGGTCGATCCGGAATCCGCCGGCGGCGAAGGACGGCGTCGAACGGGCATACGCCACGACGGCTGCGTCGGGGAGCTGCGCGACGAGCCGCGACAGCACCTCGCGCGTGGCGGGATCCAGCGTCATGCCGGGAGCCAGGGACATGCGTGGACTTTATAACATTGCGCGCGCGCGTTCAATACTATATGATAACATTTTGCATAGACCACGAAAGAGTCCCGGTTTTCATGAGCGAAAAAGCATCGGATTCCCCCGCCGAATCAACCCCCGCCGATTCCGTCCAATCCTCTTCGCAGCCTGCCGGCCTGCCCGGAGGTACCTCGCAGTACACGGCCGCCAACATCCAGGTCCTGGAAGGCATGGAGGCGGTCCGCAAGCGCCCTGCGATGTACATCGGCGACACCGGCGCGCGCGGCTTCCACCATCTGGTCTACGAGGTGGTGGACAACTCGATCGACGAGGCCCTGGCCGGCTACTGCACGCACATCGAGGTGGCGATCAATCCCGACGGCTCGTGCACCGTCACGGACGACGGCCGTGGCATTCCCGTCGACATGCACCCGACGGAGAACCGTCCCGCCGTCGAGGTGGTGCTGACGACGCTGCATGCCGGCGGCAAATTCGACGGCATGAACTACAAGGTTTCCGGCGGCCTCCACGGCGTCGGCGTCTCGTGCGTCAACGCCCTGAGCGAGTGGCTGGTCGTCGAGGTGCGCCGCAACGGCCGGCTCTACCATCAGCGCTTCGAGCGCGGCGTGCCGGTCACCGAGCTGCAGGACATCGGCGCCTCGACCCACACCGGCACGCGCGTCTCGTTCATGCCGGACAGCACGATCTTCACCTGCGACACTTTCGAGTGGGACATCCTGGCCAACCGCCTGCGCGAGCTGGCCTTCCTGAACCGCGGCGTCGGCATCACGATCATCGACGTCGACAGCGAGCGCACGGAGCGCTTCCGCTTCGATGGCGGCATCTCCGAGTTCGTCCGCTATCTGAACACGAACAAAACGCCCGTGCATCCCGCGGTCATCCATCTCGCGGGCACGAAGGACAACGTCGAGTGCGAGATCGGCCTGCAGTACACCGAATCCTACACGGAGAACGAGCACAGCTACTGCAACAACATCAACACCATCGAGGGGGGCACGCACCTCAGCGGCTTCCGCTCGGCCCTGACACGGACGATCAACAAGTACGCCGGCGACAACAAGCTCGTCAAGGAGAACGACGAGAGCATGAGCGGCGACGACATCCGCGAGGGCCTGACGGCCATCGTCAGCGTCAAGGTGCCGCAACCCCAGTTCGAAGGCCAGACCAAGACCAAGCTGGGCAACGGCGAGGTCGAGGGGATCGTCGCGGCCATCGTCAACGACCAGCTCGG
>CAYPJN010000366.1:0-3248 GCA_964411055.1 uncultured Lentisphaerales bacterium
GAGGAGGAAACGGTTCCGGTTCCCCGACGGCACGGGGAAGAGGCAGAGGACGGCCGCCAGCAGCACGCTGAGAATCGCCAGCAGATCCCAGGTACGCAACATCGGCGCCGAGGCGAGGCCGATGCGGTTCTGCAGCAGCAGCGTGACCACCGCGAAGCCCAACCCCGCGAGTATGAGCGCGGCCAGCAGGATCCGGAAACACCGGCCGGCAGCCGGATGGCGGAAGGCCCGCCGGCCCCAGCCCGCGAGCGCCAGCAGCGCGAGCAGCAAGACGGGCAGGGTGGGATAGAGGCTGAATTCGTCCAGCCGGGCGTTGAAGCGCCACGGCGTCCATCCATTGAAGGGCAACAGGTAGCCAAGCGGCTGTGCGGAGTGGTGGACGACTTCGGTGATCGAGCGCTGCATGGCGCCGCTGGAGCGCTGCAGAAGGTAGGGGGTCAGCAACGGATGAAGCAGGGCACCGGCGGTTAGCAGCCCGGCGCCGGCCGCGATCCAGAAGCGGCGCGACAGGAGCCGCCGCCGCGCCGCGGACAGGCAGGCGGCCACGATGAACGGTGCGGTGAGCAGCAGGAAGACGGCCTGGTAGAGCTCGCAGACGGCCTGCAGCCACCAGGCGCACGCCAGCCCGATGCCGTCGGCCACCCGCTGGCGGCGCAGGAAGCGCAGCAGGAAGAGGTAGAAGAGCGGCAGCGCGAAGATGAGCTGCATCTGGAACTCGACCATGTAGCTGATCCGGTGGGGCAGGGTGCAGAAGAGCAGGCTGCCGCAACCTGCGGCCGCGCGTCCGAGGCCCAGCTCGCGCAGCAGCGCGTACATGCAGGGGGCCGAGAGCGCCCAGAAGATGACCAGCACGACATGGTAGACGAGTTCCGAAGGCCAGGCGGTCCACCGGAAGAGCGCCGCCGCCAGCAGTGCCGGCGGCCACTGGAGCGCCTCGAAGTAGAGCGCGCCGGCATGCGGATAGAGTACGTTGGCCTCGCTGGCCGTTAGGAAGAGGTCGCCCCGGAGGATGTTCCGCGCCATGAATTCTAGCTTCCAGGCGTGGAAGGGCGGATCCCAGTGGGCCAGGAACTCTCCGCTGAAGTGCGCGGCCCACGGCCACGTCAGCAGCAGGATGGCGCCGGCCGCCGCGACGAACGTCAGGCAGCCGGGCAGGCAGGCCCGGACCAGGCGACGGGCCAGCCGGCGGAAAAACAATGACCGGGCGTCGGACATGGGTACCGGATGCAATCAGGAGTGGTGGCGGTTATCTTATTCCGTCAGACGGAAATCGGACAGCGAAAAGGGAGACTCGCCGTCGAAGACGATCCGGTTGGGTTCGGTCGCGGCGAGCCGGCGCGGATCGATCGGCGCCGACCAGTCGCGCCGCTCGCCGGCGGCGAGCCGGAGCGTCTCCAGGTGCGCGCCGTTGAAACGGACGCGGAGCGTCGTCGCCAGACCGGAGGCCAGGGAGGCCCGCAGCATGGGCAGACGCCGCCCGAAGTCGCTCCGGAACAGCTTGACGTGGTTGGTGGCCGCGGGGGCGGGCCGCAGCTTCATCAGCACGATGCGGTCGTCCTGGTCGATGATTTCCGCCCCGCGGCTGAAGATCCCCGGGTAGTTGACATAGTTGCCGTCGGGCGTGGATGTCAGGTGATGCGGCGGGGCCGCGGCGGCAAAGCTCTCGCTGGCCCTGACCGGGTGGCGCCGGTCGATCAGGAGCAGGCACTCGGGCCAGAGCTTGGCCAGCTCCGCGCAGACCTCGTCGCCCCGGCCGCGCCGGGCGTGTTCCATGACGGTCTGCGAGTATGGCGGGAAATAGCCGGCCCAGCCGTAGACCGAGAGGTGGCGGTCCTTGAGCAGGCTGAACATCAGCATGCCGTTGATGTGGCGCGACTCCATTGGGAAGGCCGCCAGCACATGGGGTTCTGTCCGTGCGGCGAGGCGCCGCGCGACGGGCTGTGAGGCCAGGTTATCGACCGGCTTGAATCGCAGGAAGCGGGCGGTCGGCAAGCTTTCGGCCGCCGTGGCGGCGACCGCCAGCAGGGCCGCGGCTGCGGCCAGGCGCGCGCCGGCGCGTCCTCCCGGGCGCCGGCGGAGTGCGGCCTGCAGGTGATGCAGACCGAAGGCCGCCGCGCAGACGAGAAAGACCTGCACGAAGACGCCGAAGCGGCAGGCGGCGCGGAAACCCGAAAGCAGGGGCGTGAACCGGAAGAGCGCCCGGTAGAGGTCGTTGGGGACGCGCACCTGCGGCGGTTGGCGCAGATCCATGGTCGGGCCCAGCGAGAGGAAGAAGCAGAAGACGGCCGCGGCGCCCAGGCCCATCATGAAACGGGCGGCCGGATCCGGTTCGTGCGCGAGGCAGGCCAGGAGTGCGGCCGCCGCGCAGAGCGGCGGCATCAGTCGCCAGAGGCCGAGTACGGCCGGACTCGATGCGCCCCAGCCGGCCTGGAGGCCAAGTGTCAGGAGGGCATAGGCCAACAGCAGCACGGCCAGGGGCATGAGCGGCAGGCGGTGCCAGCGGGTGGACTCTGGCGCGGCGAGCCGGCGGCGCCGGAGCCAGGCGGCGAGGGCCACGAGCGACAGGCCAAGCACCGCCAGCGTCGGGTAGCCCCAAAGCTCCTCGGTCTTGGCGTCGAGGCTCCAGGGCTGGAAGCGTCCGAACGGCACCAGGTAGGAGAGCGGCTGGATCGAGTGCCGGATCACCTCCTTCAGAGGGCGCATGACAGCCCCGGCCGACTTCTGGTGCAGGTAGGGCAGCAGCAGGGCCGGCAGCGAGAGGATCCCCGTCAGGGCCGCCAGACCTACCGCGAACCAGAAACGGCGGCGGCCCAGGATGCCGGCCTGCCAGGCGAGGCTGGCCGCGGCGATGAAGGGGAAGGTGAAGAGGATGAAGACCGCCTGGTTGAGCTCGGTCACGGCCAGCAGCCACCACATCAGCGCCAGACCGATGCCGTCGCGTATCCGGCCGCCGGCGAGGAGGCGCCGGAGCAACAGGTAGATCAGCGGGACCGGGAACGCCATCTGCATCTGGAACTCGTTGGCGTAGCTCAGGCGGTAGGGCAGGATGCAGAAGAGCAGGCCGCCGGCGAAGGCCGCCGCGCGGCCGACGCCGAGCGACAGCAGGAGCTGCCGCATGCAGGGCGCCGAGAGGGACCAGAAGGCGATCAGGACGACGTGGTATATCCATTCGGGCGTGGCGCGCGTCAGTCCCGTCAGCAGTGCGGCCGCCATGGCGGCGGGCCAGGTGAGCGCCTCGTAGTAAAGCG
>CAYPJN010000367.1:0-3247 GCA_964411055.1 uncultured Lentisphaerales bacterium
CCCCTCGCCTACCAACGACTGGGTCTCCTTCACCGCGACCAATACCTTGCCAAGATATGTTTTTATGGACATGGAGGCGATTGAAGCCGGCGCGAACCCCGCTGACGAGACGCGAATCGGGTTCGCCCCGGATGGCACACTGCAATGGGACGCCACGCTCTACCAGGCTGATTTCCGCGACGATGCCTATCTGCGTGTCAATCTCTACCACCAGCGGTCGGAAAACATTCTGGGCGATCCGCGCTACCACCGCTACCTCGACATCAGCCGCCTGACCGGGCTTGTCCGCGAGGTGCCTCCCGGAAAGGAGGATACGCCATGATGTTTCTGACCCTCCCCGCCGGAGTCCCGCGTTCAGGCGGAAGTCAGCCAGGGGCTTCAGCCCCGTGTACCGGCCCTGTCACACCGCACGCGGGACTGAAGTCCCTCGCATGCTTCCGGCTGAAGCCGGGACTCCGGCTTAGCCGCGCTCTCACGTGCTTCCTCCCGCACCCTTTCCCCGCCCAAATGAAATCCGCGCCATCCGCGAAATCCGTAGCTACTCCCTCGCCGCGGCCATCCTGTTTTCGACAAAGCTCGCGACAAGGTAAGCACTCACTCACCACTCACTACTTACCGCTCACCACTCACTACTCACCACTCACCACTCCCCACTCACCCTCCACCCGCGGTTTCATGCTCATCGAGCTGGCCATCGCCGCTTTTGTTATTGGCATCGGCATCCTCGCGCTCCTGGGCCTCGCGCATGTCGCCGAGCGCGCCGCCTCCGACGCCGAGTCCGAGACCCGCGCCGCGCTCTTCGCGGACGAGGTCTTCACCACCCTGCGGATCTATTCCGACAGGTATGCCCAGTCCACCAACCAGATGGAGTGGGTCGGGTTCTGGACACGGGTGGCCGCGGGCGAAGCGCTTCCGCTGGCCACGGAAGGGCTCCCCGTCTGGAAACCCATGACCGCGGAGCGCCCGCGACTGATCGCCGGGGACGGGGACGAGCATGCTGCGTTCTGGGTGCCCGCTGCGGCTGGCGGCGACACGCCGGACACCGTGCAGGATTTCTCGATGAGCTACCGTCTGACGATCGCGCGTCCCGGCCAGACATCCGGCGGGACGGCCGCGCTGGCAACGCCTCCCCCACCCGCCATGCTGCTGGTTACGCTGCACGTCTGGAGCGGGGTCGGCAAGCTGGCGGAGGATCCCTTCACATTCTTCACATCTTTCAGCAACGCGGGGAGTCTGCCATGAAGCGCGGCTTCACCTTGCTCGAACTCCTGATCTCCTGCGCGCTGCTGCTCGCCGTACTCGGCATTCTGGGGACGACGATCAACCGCGCGCACCAGATCCGCCAGGAGGCCACCCGGCGCACCACCCTGCTGACCCAGGGCCGCGCCGTGCTCGATTTCATAGCCGACGATCTGCAAAACATCATCTCGACCAACCTCGATATTCTGGCCGCGCATCCCGGTCACGACGGCACCAGCTATGGCGCGACAAACAACGCCATCCGCTTCTCCATGGCCGTCGCCCTCACTGACACCACGCCTGGCGGCGCAACCAACGCCTTGCCGGCACAGCAAGTCATCTATTTTGTCGCCACCAACGATTATCCAGAGCCGCTGCAAGGCTATGCGCTCTACCGCCAGGGTGGCACATTCAGCAACTTCGCCGACACGGCCAGCGTGTCCGTCGGGCAGCACGCGGCGCCCGACGGTCGCGACGCCCGGGACTATCCCGTGACCAACATCGTCGCCGGCTCCGCCACCACCCGCCTACCGCCCGTATCGGTAGGGGAGACGATCCAGGTGCCCGTCAGTTCTTCCGGTTCCACCCACATTCATGGCTGGGAGACAACGAGCGCCGCCTGGGTCGATGTTGTGCCTGCCGATGCCGGAGGGCTGACCAACCGGATCGAGACCACGGTGGTCTTCGCCGCCTCTTTCTCCCAGATCACGACCAACATCATCGAGCGGCCACCCACCAACACGGTCTTCTGGCCCGAGGTGCCTTCGCTCAGCGTCTCGACAGGAACCCAGTCAATGGCCCGTCAGATGCTTGCCGACCTTGCCTGGGCCGCAGGCGCCTACACCAACACGCCCGATGCCACGACCTTCCAGGCCATCCAGACGGCGCGCATGATTGAAACCAACGTGCTGCAGGTCGTGCAGACGAACAGCGTGACGTACGCAATCACGACCAATGCCGTGCCTGCCGTCTGGACGAATGACCTGCCCCTGGCCGCTTGGACCGGAACCTGGGTCACGGCACAGAACGGGCTCCCGCCCGGCACGACCACTCCCGTCCGCGTCGCGTGGGCCACTACCAACCTGCCACCGCTCCAATTCAGCAACTTCTGGAGCCGCGTCGACGGCACAACCACCAACCGTCTCGACGCGCTTGCCGGCGACCAGTGGGACGAGTCGCTCCATGCCTGGCAGCTCTCCGTCGAGCCGGTCATCGACCTGACCAATTTCCCTTGGCGTCTGAACTATTCGCTGACCAACAGCTTCATCTTCCCGCCGCCTGGCTCCAGCAATACGATCCCCTGGATGCCGCTGTCGCTCGATGCCACCATGGTGCTAGAGGGGGCGGGCAACAGCGCCGAGTGGTCGGTCATGAACCGCTACTGGCAGTCGGCGGTCGGCACAGTTCCGCTGCACCCGGCCCCGGCGCAGCAACGGAGCCAGGACGTGACGACGGTCATCACCCACGCCGTCACCGCCACCAACATGGTGACGATAATCCAGGAGACAGTCGCCTTTGCCGTCACCAATCGCCTGACGGCGCTGGTGCCCGCCAGTCTAGTCGGCCCAAATCGCTACTATTACGATTCTGGCCCCGTGCGCCACGACGGATTCGACACCGTGAGCGACACCGGCACCACCTGGGTGCCTGTGGTTCTGCAGAACGACTTTGCCGGCGCCGATGTCGAAGTCCATTCGCTGTGGCTGGACGCGCGGCAGCGCGAGGGCACAACTTTTGGGTATGATTTTACGCTGAGCCACGCGCTTACGGGGATCGCTGAGCGGCGCGCGCCGGACATCACTCCCTCGCGGATGCTTCTCGACGGGATCGCCGCCTGCTACTTCCAGCCGCTCGCGTTCAAGGAGGAGTCTGGCGAACCGCTGCTGGAACCCTGGTTACAGGGCGACATGGAGCTTCCCGTCTGCATCGACATCTACCTGGAACTGATCGACCCGGCCGTCGGCCGCCGGGCGGCGGCGATGCCGGAGGACCAGCGCGAGGCTTTCGT
>CAYPJN010000368.1:0-3237 GCA_964411055.1 uncultured Lentisphaerales bacterium
AGGACATCCTCCATGCCCTCGAACTCGATCGAGAGGACGCCGTTGTAGCCCGAGCGCTTCAGGGCGCGCAGAGCCTGCAGCAGAGGGACGTCGCCGTTGCCGATGATGGCGCCGCGCAGGTAGTTGCCGCCGCGGCTCATGAACCAGCCCTCGCCCGGATTCAAACCGTTGCCCGGCTTGATGTGGAAGTCCTTGGCGTGCGCATGGAACACATGGCGCGCTAGCCGACCGACCGCCTCGCCGGCGTTCTCGTCTACGCAGTAGAAGTTGCCGAGGTCCACGAGCACGCCGAAGTTTGGGTGGCCGACGGCGTTGGCGAGCTTCTCTACGCGCGCGCTGTCCTGGCAGAAGAAACCGTGGTTCTCGACCATCGTCCGGATGCCCTTCTTCGCGGCGTACTCGGTGACGGCGCGGCAGCCCTCGGCCAGCCGCGGCAGGGCGTCGTCGAAGCCCTTGGGGCCCGCGTGGGCGGCGGCGAAGCCGCCCGTGGCGTCGTGGCGCATGCCGGGTGCCCCGAGGATCTCGGCGATGTCCACTTCGCCCTTGACGCGCTCGATCTCGGCCTTCAGGTCGCCGCCCGATCCGTTCAGGAAGTCGGCGCCGATGGTGTAGTTGGCGATCGGCAGGCCCGCGTGCCGGGCCTCCTGGCGCAACTCGGCGGCGAAGGTTGCCAGGGGCTTGCCCTCGGGGACGGCGATCGTGCTGAACTCGATGACATCGAAGCCCGCCTCCTTGGCGGCGCCGATGACGTCGATCTGCTTGAGCGTGCCGTTGCGGACGAGGCGGCTGTAACTGTAGGAACTGACTCCGATTTGCATGGGTGCTTCTCCGTGTTGCTGCTTGACCGGGCGATGCAATTGAAAATCTATTATAACACAACCGCCAGCAGTAATACACAAGAAGATGTACACAAGAAGATGTACTAGCAATTCTATGGGGCGGTTTATTGGGATCGCTATCGAAATCGCTATCGAAATCGGGATCGCTATCGGGATCGAAATCGCCAGGATCGATGGTGTAGTCGACTCCGATTCCGATAGCGATAGCGATTTCGATGCCCTGCACGAGATCGCCGCTGACAAAACGAGAATTGCTATGCTAGACTAGCAACATCTTCCGTATGGATGCCACTCTCCCAGAGCCGATGCGGGCGGTGCTGGAACGCCTGCTGGCCGCGAAACGCATCGTCGTGACGGCCCACGTGCGGCCCGACGGCGACGCCCTCGGGTCGGCGCTGGCGCTGGCCGGTTGCCTGCGGCACGCCGGCAGGCGTGTCCAGGTGGCGCTCGACCGCGCCGAAATCGGCGTGGCGGGTGTTCTCGAGGGCGTCGAGGAACTGACGCCCTGCGCGGAGGCCGATTCCGGGGCCGATCTGCTGGTGGTCGTGGATTGCGCCGCACGGAACCGGATGCCGGAAGCCCTGCTGCCGCTCGCCGGGCGCCTGCCGACCCTGGTCATCGATCATCATCCGACCAACACCCGATTTGGCGATGCGCAGTGGATCGACCCATCCGCCAGCAGCACGGGGGAGATGATCTGGAGGCTGTCGCGCGCGGCGGGCTGGCCGCTCGACCGCCGGATCGCCGAGGCCTTGTGGGTGGCGCTGATCACCGACACGGGGCGCTTCGCCTACGAGTCCACCTCGCCCGCGACGATGACCTGCGCCGCCGATCTGCTGACGCACGGAGTCCGTACGGCCTGGCTCAATGAGCAGATCTACACGCTCTTCGACTGGCGCGTGCTGCAGTTGCGCCGGCGCGCCTACGACACGCTGGAGTCCTGGATGGAGGGGCGCGTGACCGTGGTCTCGCTGGCCCACGGCGACTTCGCCGCCACCGGCTGCACCAAGGCCGACGCCGAGGACATCATCGAGATACCCCGTTCGGCACGCGGCAGCCAGGTGGCGCTCTTCCTCTACGAGACCGAGCCTGGCGCGGAAGTCACGCGCGTCAGCATCCGCACGCGCCCGCCGCTCGACGCCATCCTCCTCGCGCGGCGCTACGGGGGCGGCGGGCACCACCGCGCCGCCGGCGCCACCGTGCCGGGCGGCCTGACGGCCGCACGCGCGGAATTGCGGCTCGCGGTGGCGGCGCTCTACGGCGACTCGGTGAAGCAGATGCGTCCGACGCACTCGCGGAAGTTGTCGTAGCCCTGCAGTATCTGGATGTCCATGCGCAGGTAGTAGAGAGGCACCTTGGCGTTCTCGATGCGCGGCAGGCGCACGGCGTCCTTCTCCGTTGTCAGAATCATCTCGGCGCCGATCGCGGCGGCGTAGTCGATGACGTCGATGACCTCCTGGCGGCGGAAGCGATGGTGGTCGACGAAGCGCTTGCACGCCAGCACCCGCGCACCCATGCCGCGGAGCGAGTTCTCGAAGCCCGACGGCACGGCGATGCCCGAGAGCGACACCACCGGCCGTCCGGCGACCGCGGCGAGTTCCATGCGGGCGCCGGTCTCCACATCCTTGAAGAAGCAGGAGCGGTGGTGGCACTCCGTGATCTCGGCACGGGGGTTGAGCCCGCGGAGCTGGCGGCGCAGGGCCTCGCTGTGGCCGTCGGACTTGGTGATGAAGATGAAGTTGGCGCGCCCGATGTTGCGCGCCGGCTCGCGCAGGACGCCCCGCGGCAGCAGGTGCCCGTTGCCGAAGGGGTTCGTGTGGTCGACGAGCACGACCTCGTGGCGGTGCTTCATCCGCTGGTACTGGAAGCCGTCGTCGAGGATCAGCATGTCGCAGCCGAAGTGCTTGATCGCGTAGCGCGCGCTCTTGACGCGGTCCTTGTCGACAAGCACCACGACGCCCGGCAGGTTGCGCGCCAGCATGTAGGGCTCGTCGCCGCTCATCTCGCTGTCGAGCAGCAGCCGCTCGCCGTCGCTGACCACGCGCGGCGGGCTGAACTGCTGGCCGAGCAATAGCCGCTGTAGCAGCGGCTTCTCCTTCTTGCGGTAACCGCGGCTGAGGATGGCGACCTTGCGGCCCGCCGCGTGCAGCTCGCGCGCGAAGATCTCGACGACCGGCGTCTTGCCCGTCCCCCCGACGGTCACATTGCCGACGCTGATGATCTGGCAGCCCAGGTGGAAGCGCGGCAGGATGCCGACATCGTAGAAGAAGAGCCGCGTCTGCACGACGGCCCGGAAGATTTGCGAGAGCTGCTTAAGGAACCAGAGCAGCAGCCGGATGTCGCGCGTGTGCCCCTGGTCCGCGCCCGGGTGCTGGATCAGCCGCAGCAGGAAGTGCTC
>CAYPJN010000369.1:0-360 GCA_964411055.1 uncultured Lentisphaerales bacterium
CGAGACCGGCGGATGTGGAGGTCATGAGGCGCTCGCACCCCTCGGCGAAGTTGCGGCAGCCCGAGCGGGCGGCGTGGTTCATCTGGCCGGCAGTCTTGCCCTGGGGATCGTTCTTGAAGTCGAGGTACTTGCCGCAGAAGCTATCCGTGGCCAGCTCGACGATCCAGGCGAGGATATAGGCGTCCATCCAGCGGTAGCCATCCCCCTTGCCGAAGATATCCATGATCTTGCCCTCCGATTTGCCACGGCCGGCGTGCCCGGCTTCGCCGGGCACTGCAAACCGCCCGCATAGCGCCACTGTAGCGCCCCGGCACAGCCGGGGCAAGGGGAAAAACCGCCGGGACCGCCGAGGCCGCCGGG
>CAYPJN010000369.1:370-3203 GCA_964411055.1 uncultured Lentisphaerales bacterium
CACGTCTTCACGTCTCCCGCCTCTACTCCCGCCGTGCCGGCAGGAGCGGCAGTGCCAGCGGGCGAGCGCCAAGTTCCTCCAGAATCTTGTTGGCCTCGGTGGCGAAGGCTTCGGCCGCCTTCGCGTCGCCCGCGCGCCGCAGTGCGTTCAGTTGCTGCTGGAGTCCGCGGCGGTAGTCGGCCAGCTCGTTGAGTTGCTGGCGGTAGGCGGTCAGGATTGCCTCCGGCGACTCTCCCTGTTCGACCATCTGCCGCATGCCGTCCTTCATCCAGGCGATGGCCTCCTTGTGCTCGGCGTCGGCCTGGGTGTCGGTCTCGTAGATCTCGATCATGTTGGTGAGCGAGGCCGCGAAATCGGCCGCGAAGTTGCGTCCGAGGCCGATCTCGATGACGGGGTCGCCAGGCCGTGTGCGGAGCAGTTGCGACATGACGCGCTCGGAGGTGGTGCGCAGGGTGGCGAGCGTGTTGAACTCGTTGGTCCCGCGGCGCAGGCCCGGCACGACCTTGCGCGGGGTGCGTCCGTCGCGGCGCAGGCGCCGCACGACCGCAACCTCGGGCGCCTTATCCGGCGCGGCCGTGGCGTTGGGGGCGGTTGTGGCGTCCGGGACTGCCGGGGTTACAGCGGCCGCCGGGACTGCCGGGACTGCCGGGACTACCGGGGCAGCCGGTGCCGCCGGAACTGACCGAGCTGCCGGGGCTGCCGTAGCCGCCGGGGCTGCCGGCGGGGCGGGCGGCTGCGCGCGCGGTTTGCGCGCGAGCAGCGCGACGGTTGCAATCGCGGCGGCCAGGATGATTACGGCCAGGAGGGCGCGCCGCGTAGCGCGCGTAGCGCGCGGTCCGCGCGGGGGCGGCGCCAGCGGCGGCACGACCGGCGCTTCCCGGGAAGGCCGGTGGTTGGGTGTGGCATGCATGACGCCATTGTAGCACCGCCCCCGGCCAGGGCAAGCGGGATTATTTCTTTTTCACTTCGTTCCAGATGGCCTTCTGCGCGTCGTTGGTGGGGGCGGCGGCCCAGCCCTCCTCGACGGCCTTGCGGTAGGTGGCCATGCGGATGGGCGCCATGCCGAGGCGCCGCGCTTGCGTCATGATCCTGCCGAGCGGTTCGAGCGAGAGGCCCCGCGCCTCGAGCGCGTCGAGTTCGGCGGGAGATGAGACGCCGTGCATGAGGCAGCGCTCGCCGACGGAGTGTCCGGCGCCCATGAGGTAGCCGAGGGCCCGCGGCAGTTCCTTGCGCAGCCGCTCGTCCAGGAGGGCGGGCGGGACGTTGCCGGCGCCGAGCGCGGCGGCGTTGACCAGGGCCCAGCGGTTTTCGGGGGCGATCAGCAGGGAGGGCTGGCCGGGGAGTTCGCCCAGGGCGACCACCGCGGCGGTCTTGTTGGTGTCGGCCAGCAGGCGGGCGGCCTCGGCGAGGGGGTCGGCGCCGGCGCGGACGAGGGACTTGACCGGGAGCCGCAGCAGGCGCTGGAGGCTATCGGCGACGTTGCCGGCGAGGGCGCCGTCGGTGCTCTTGCGCGTGTCGAGGAAGAGCAGCGCGGGGCCGGTGGCGGGGGCGGTCGTGAAGCCGCCGGTTTTGGCGAGCATGGCGGCGCGCAGGGCGGCGCCGCGGGCGGCGTCATTGGTGGCGGCGGCCTGGGCGGCGGGTCTGGCGGGCGTCCGGGCGACCTGCGCGCGGAGCTCCGGGCCGAGGGCCAGCGACAGTAGAAGGGCGGACACGAGACGGACGAACATGGCGTGATCTCCCGTTGAAACGCGATGGATGCAACAGCGAAAAAAAGTATAGCACGCGTGGAAGCGGGAGGTGAAGCGAAATGCGCGGGGACGCGGGGTCGCGGGGACGCGGGGTCGAGAGCGTCGAGGGAACCGATTCAATCGATTCCCTCGAAAAAACCCGCTCTCCGGCTGGAAAAGAGCCGCGGGTGGTGCTTCTGTAGAGTGGAGCAACTCCTGTCGACGGGGGAGTCGAGGGAGTCGAGGGAGTCGAGGGAGTCGAGGGAGTCGAGGGAGTCGATTGAGCCGATTCTCTCGATTCACTCGATTCGCTCGATTCGCTCGAAAGAACTAAAAGAAAGGCGGCTGGTCATGTTTGGTGGTACTGCTGGTTATCTTCGACTGGATTCTTGGATTCTTTCCAACATCGTCCAGTTGGGCACGCAGCGTTTCTGCAGGTTGTTTTTGAATCGAACCAACGATCCGGCCGGGCGCCAGTACGACCAGATGACGCAGGCGGCCCGGTCAGGGTGCGCCAACAACGCCGAGGGGTCGGCACGCCACGCCACCTCGCGAGAGACCGAGATGAAGCTCACCGACGTGGCGCGGGCCAGCCTCGCCGAACTGACGGGCGACTACCTGAACTGGCTGCTGCAAAACGAACAGGCGCCATGGCCCAAGTCCGGTCCCGAGGCGCAGGAGGTCTATGCCGTGCGGCTGGCCCCGCCAAACTACGGCGACGACCTGCTGCACGACGCCTGCCGGCATATTCTAGATCAAAAGCGGAATTTCGACCGCTGGCTGCTATCCGATGACGCCGCAACCATGGCGAACGCGCTGTTGATCCTGACCGCGCGGGTGATCAACATGCTAAACCACCAGATGGAGTCACAGGGCGAATCATTCAAGGATGCGGGTGGCTTCCGAGAGAAGCTTTCCGAGATCCGGCGCGAGGCGCGGGCTCAGCAAGGGCAGGGCGGGCAGCAGGCGCCGCCCTGCCCCAAGTGCGGCGGGGAGATGCACATGCGCCACCGCAAGCGCGACAACAGCCCCTTCTGGAGCTGCCGCAGCTATCCGGGCTGCGACGGTACAGCGCCGTTTATAAAGGAGGCACGGTAGGCCGCGGT
>CAYPJN010000370.1:0-3165 GCA_964411055.1 uncultured Lentisphaerales bacterium
CCACGCCTGCACCCGCGCCTGCACCCGCGCCTGAAACCGCGCCCGAAACCGCGCCCGAGACCGCGCCGTAGTCGGTTGGGTCGGTCACTAGTCATGGAATTGGTTTAACTGGATTGACAGGATTGCCCCGCCGGAGTACCAAAGCCGGGACTCCGGCATCCTGCCCCCTGAATCCTGAACCCTGAACCCTGACCCCCTATGCGCCTGTCGGCAGCCGGACAAAGGGGCCTCAGCCCTCCAGCGTGATGCGCGCGGCGGGGGCGGGCGGATAGATGCCGTCCAGGGCGTCCTGGACGATCTTGCGGGTGTCCATCGGGAAGTCGCCCTTCAGTATCCACTTGAGATAGCCGGGATCCTCGACGACCAGATCCTTGACGCGCACGCCCTTCTTCTTGCCGAAGTTGATCGTCAGTTCTCCATCCACCCAGCGCAGACGCCCGCCGCGGTCGGCGTTGAAGGGATCGGTGGCGTTGAAGAGCCGGTCGAGCGCCGCCATGTCGCGCGGCAAGTCGTCGTAGCGGCGGAACTCGCCCTTGAGGACGTCAAGCGTCGCGCGCGTGTCGGCCTCGGCGCCGTGGGCGTCCGCATGCTCGCGCCCGCAGAAGAAGCGCAGCGCCGCCGCCAGGTCGCGCGGCTCGCGCTGGTGGTAGATGCGCTGCGCGTCCAGCACGCGCCGGTTGTCCACATCGAGGTTCAGCCCGGCGCGCATGAACTCCTCGCTCAGCATCGGGATGTCGAACCGCAGCACATTGTACCCGCCCAGGTCGCACCCCTTCAGGAAGGCGTCGACCTGCCCGGCGATCTGCGCGAAGGTCGGGCACTCCCTTACGATGTCGTCGGTGATGCCGTGGATCGCCGTGCTCTCCACGGGGATGTGCATGCCCGGGTTGACCAGCCAGTGGCGGCAGGTTTCGCGGCCGTCGGGCTCGACGCGGATGGCCGCCAGTTCGATGATGCGGTCGGCGCGCGGGCTGGTGCCCGTCGACTCGATGTCGAAGACCGCCAGCGGGCGATCCAGATTGATGGGCAGTCGGTCTTCTGAACACATGGGGTTGCATCTTGCCATGAATCTGTTATCATATGCAATTCATTTCGGCAGCCGGAAGCATTTTCCGGCGGTATCACACGAGAGAAGCCCTATGAGCCAGCATCGCAGCCTAAAAGGTTCCAGCAAGATCACGGCCAAACGCAACGTACTGAAGCGCTTCGAGCGCGTCAACCTGCTGGCGGCGCGTGGCCAGTGGAAGCCCGGCGACCGCGGTCTCGGTCTGCGCAAGACCAAGCCCGCCGAGTAGCCGGCGGTGGGGTCATCATGGCCTCTGCCCGGAGCATCGGACTTCTGGCGGCCCTGACGCTGGCCACCCTCCCCGGGGCGGCTGAAACCCGCATCCTCCGGGTCACGGGCGACCGTGTCAATCTGCGGGCGCAGCCCGCCCCCGAGGTCGAGGTCGTCGGCCAGATGATGGCCGGGGATCTGCTCGCCACGCCCGATCCCGATGCCACCGGCGAGTGGGTGCGCGTGGTCGCGCCGCAGTCCGTCGATCTCTGGGTCTACAGCGAACTGCTCCGGAAAGGGCGCGTCACGGTGAACAAGGCCCAGGTGCGCGGCGGCCCGGGGCTGCAGTTCAAACGGGTCGGCGAGCTGACACGCGACACCCCGGTGACGATACGCGGCACTCTGGGCGACTGGACGCGCATCGCGCCGACATCCGACTGCTTCCTGTGGATCAGCCGGAGTTACACGGCCCCGCTGCTGCCCGATGCTGCCGCAGCCACAGGCGCGCCGCCTCCCGAAGAGGATGCAACCCCGGACATGCCGACCCCCGCCGCGGACGCTCCCGCGCCAGCGGCGGACGCGCTGCCGGCGCCCGTGCCGCCCGCCATTCCCGTGCCATTGCCGGAGGCGACCGCCGCGCTGCCGGCACCCGTGCCGCCCGCCATTCCCGTGCTGTTGCCGGAGGCGACCGCCGTGCCGCCGGCTGTTCCCGCCGCTAACGCCGCGCCGCCATCCCCCGCGCCCGTGGCGCCGCCGCGCCTCCCGCCGCTGCTTGCGGGCTACACGCCCGATGCCCAGCGCCCACAGAACCGCCCGGCGCGGTTCACCGGGCGCCTGACGCGTGCCAGCCACGCGGCGGCGCCCGGCTTCGGCGACTACCAGATCATGGCCGACGCTTCCCGGCGCGTCCGTGGCGAAGCGCTCTGCCTCCTTATCGGACTGGAGGGACAGCTCAAGTCCCTCGCGGGGTGCCAGGTGGAAGTCCAGGGCGCCGTCTGGCATCTCTCCGGGTATCCCGTGCCCGTGCTCGAGGCGCGGCGCCTGCTGCTGCTCGCGCCACCTCCCTGAACCGCCTTATGACAATCCTCACCACCCCCCGCGAGATGCAGGCTTGGTCGCGCCTGCGGCTCGCCGCCGGCGAACGCATCGCCTGCGTGCCCACCATGGGCTACCTGCATGCGGGCCACATGTCGCTCGTGCGCCGCGCGCGCGCCGCCGCCGACCGCGTCGTGCTGACGCTCTTCGTGAACCCGACGCAGTTCGGTCCCGGCGAGGACTACGCCGTGTACCCGCGCGATCCGGCGCGCGACCAGGCGCTCTGCGAGGCCGAGGGCGTGGATGTGCTCTTCATGCCCGCCGCGGCGGACATGTACGCCACCGACGCCAGCACGGCGGTCGTCGAGGAGGCGCTCGCGCGGCGGCTCTGCGGCGCCTCGCGCCCCGGGCACTTCCGCGGAGTCTGCACCGTGGTCGCCAAGCTCTTCAACTGCGTGCGCCCGGACGTCGCGGTCTTCGGTCAGAAGGACGCGCAGCAGGTACTCGTCATCCGGCGCATGGTGCGCGACCTCGATTTCCCGGTCGAGATCGTCGTGGCCCCCATCGTGCGCGAGGCCGACGGCCTCGCGATGAGCTCGCGCAACGTGCGCCTCTCGCCCGCCGAGCGCGCCTCGGCCCTCGGCCTCTCCCGCGCGCTGGCGCTGGCCCGCGACGCCTTCGCCGGGGGCGAACGCGACGCGGATGCCGTGCGCCGGCGCATCGAGCGCGAGCTTGCCGAGAGCGGACTCCGCAAGGACTACGTCGAGATCGTCGAAACCCGCACGCTGGAGCCGGCATCGCGCCTGGCACCGGGGGTGCTCGTGGCGCTGGCGGCCTTCGCGGGACAGACACGG
>CAYPJN010000371.1:0-3164 GCA_964411055.1 uncultured Lentisphaerales bacterium
TCGATGCCGAAGGGCTTCTCGCCCATGAGGTGCTTGCCGGCGGCGATGGCGGCGCAGTAGATCTCGGCGTGCAGGTTGTGGGGCACGGCGACATATACGGCCTCGACCTCGGGATTCCGCAGCAGTTCGCGGTAGTCGGCGGTCGCCTGCCGCACGGTGGGGCAGTGCGTCTGGAACCAGCCGGTCATGGCGGAGTTGGCGTCGCAGACGGCGACGATCTCGGGGCGCGCGTCCATGTCGGGCAGATGACACCAGCGCAGGGCCGCGCTGCCGAACTCGCGGCCCATCAGGCCGCAACCAATGATGCCGAACTTGACTGTCTTCATGCCGGAATTATGGGAAAAAGCGCAGAAGAACGCCACTACAAAACACGTTCGGAGGGTAATCGGCTAGCCACAGGGGGGCGCGGTAAGCGCATGGAAAGAGGGCGGAACGCGAATAGCCCCATTGAATAGCGAGAGACGGGGCTGAAGCCCCTGAACGACTTCCGCCTGAAGGCGGGACTCCGACGCGGGTGTTCACCGACACAGACCTCCCCGTCGGAGTACCGGCTTTAGCCGGAAGTCTGCGAGGGCCTTCAGGCCCGGGAAGGAAAACGAACGACCGCCTATCGCGCCCGCTTCTCCATGCACCCTCCGCACCCCCTGTGGCTAGCCGATTACTATTCAAGGTTCTCGCCCATTGATCTTAAGGCGCCAACCGGATGCAGAAAGCATTTTGCATGGTGCAGAACAAGCCAGTAAGATACGGGGCAGAACGGCGGGCGGCGGGACCATCGGTTCACGAAGAAAGGCGGACGACAAATGATACGGACGGGCATGATCGGCTGCGGCTCGATGTCGGGCAGCCATTGCGCGGCGCTTGAGCCGCTCGCGGCGCGCATGCGCTTCAGCGCCTTCGCAGACGTCGATCTGGATCGGGCGAGGCAGGCGGCGGCCCGGTTCCCCGGCGCCGTCGCCGTGACGGATTACCACGCGCTGCTCGACGCGGTCGACGCCGTGGTGATCGCCGTGCCGCACGACCTCCATTACCGCATTGGTCTGGACTGCCTGCAGGCCGGCAAGCACGTGATGATGGAGAAGCCATTGGCGCTGACGGAGGCCGAGTGTTGCGCCCTGATCGCCGCCGACCGCTCGCCGCGCCCCGTCCTGATGCTCGGCTACGTCATGCGCCACGATCCGCTGTGGCGCCGGTTCGGCGACTACCTGCGCGAGGAGACCTTCGGCCAGGTGTTCCACGTCTCGGTCTGGACCGAGCAGTACACCGACACCTCGCGCGGCGCCTGGCTGGGGCAGGCCCGCCGGGTCGGGGGCGGCCAGCTCTTCAGCCATGGCTGCCACTACATCGACCTGCTGCTGCACTGGCTCGGCGAACCGGTCTGCGGCACGCACATCGGCACCAACCTGGGCACGCCCTGGATGGAGCGCGAGGGCACGAGCGACGTCAGCCTGAAGTTCGCCAGCGGGGCCACCGCCTACCATTTCGGCACGTGGGGTGCGCGGGGCTCGCGGCTGCGCTACGCGGTGCACGCGCATTGCACGGAGGGCATGCTGGAACTGGACCATGCCGAGGGGACGATCACCCTTCACCGCAGCCGCTCGGGCGGCGATCTGCCCGCTTTGGGCGCGCTGGCGGCGCCGGGAGAAACGCTGGACAACCCCGAGCGGGCGGTCGTCTACCGCCGTGCAGGCGAGGGCGGCAAGGCCGTGGTGCAGCAGATGTCGGCCTTTCTGGACTGCATCGAGCAGGAGCGGAAGCCCGAGATCAGTGCGTCCGCCTCGCTCCGCAGCCTGCGGGTCATCTGGAAGCTCTACGAGGCCGAGGAGCAGATGCGGGTCGCCGACCTGAGGGGCCTCTGAACACGGCCGGAGCCGGCGGCATGTCGCTGTTTTCAAGTTCGACAAGCCGGGAATGACCGCCGGTCAACAGGGCAAGTTCCATGAGATAGGCCAGCCAGGACCTTCAGTTCCAGAGCACCGGCGCGTCATACCGCCGGATGAGCGGATCGGGTGTGACCAGCGTGAGCCGATGGGTCAGCGCCTGGCAGAGCAGCAGACGGTCGAACGGGTCGCGGTGCAGCGCGGGCAGCGATTCCAGCCTGAGGATCGACTGTGTCGTCAGCGGCAAAAACCTGAAGCCATGCTGGCGAACCCATTTCAGAATCAGCCGTGAGGCAGGTTCCGGCAATGGCAGTTTGCCCAACTGGTGTTTAATCACGATTTCCAGCAGACTGACATCACTGAAGAAGATCTCGTGTCGGGGGTCGCGCAAAACGGACAGAATCGAGGCGGGAATCTTGTCGGAACCGGCAAAATACCATAGCGCGACGCAGGTATCCAGCAGGTAGCCGTTCATTTGGCCGCGCCACCGAAGAGGCCCTCGATCTCGCGATCCGGCGCGTTGAAGTCGTCGGGCACTTCCATGACTTGGGGGGCCAGGCCGAAGGGACGGAGGCCATCGGCACCGACGACCAGCGGACGGATCTCGGCAAAGGGTTTGTTGCGATCGCACAGGATTATGCGTTTGCCCTGCCGTATCTGGCGCGCATACCTGGATAGATGCGTCTTCGCCTCGTTGATGTTGACCATGGTCGCCTTCATGACCATGAATATAGTCTGATCGCGCACGGCTGTCAAGCGGCTGGTGGCCGGCCGTGGAAACCAGCAGGAGAACCTTCTTGGTCGCTTTGTCGACAACGTTTACTACAAAGCTCGCGACAAAGGTTCTCGGACCGCTGAACGCTGAACGTTTAACGCCCAGGACTGTCCCACGTCAGCGTTGCGCGCTGGCAGCCGCGGGCGGCGGGGAAATCTCCGCCAACGGCGGGAACCAACGCAGTCGGTCGGCTTCCCGGCCGATGTCCGTCCGGCCGCAGCGTCGTACCAGAGCCTTGTAGAAACGATCCGCGGCTTGCGGATCGCGATTCTTGAGCCACGTTCCGGCCGCATGCAAAACACGCGCCGTCTCGATGTCGTTGTCCGGCATGAGTTGGGCCGCATCCCATGCCAGCTCGGCCGCGCGATAGCGGTAGTGAAAACGGATCAGCGGCGAGACATCGGGCGTGGCGGGCGCCAGCCGGTTTTCATCGTCGAACCCGGCTTCATAGTCACCGTCATGGAGGTGCCAGTCGGGGGCCAGCTCCGTGCCGATCAGCTCCATGCCGT